>NZ_JBXVPZ010000371.1:0-9908 GCF_057961495.1 Streptomyces sp. P5F9
CTGGTCCACCGTCCTTTTCACAAGCGGGAGTTGGGGGCTCGCCATCAGATCTCCTTGACGTACTCGAACGGCTCGCGGCAGGTGCGGCATCGCCACAGGGCTTTGCAGGAGGTCGCGGCGAAGTGCGAGGTCTCCTCGGTGTCGTCCGCTCCGCAGCGAGGGCAGGGCACCGTGCGGCGGGTCGGCGACAGTGTGAGCTTGATCGGGCCGCGAGGGGCGGCACCGGGCGGGGCGATGCCGTGCTCGGCGAGGCTGCGGCGGCCCTCGGGGGTGATCCAGTCGGTGGTCCACGGCGGGTCGAGGACCGTACGGATCTCCACGCGTGCGAACCCGGCGTCCCGCAGCCGCGCGGCCACCTCGGCGCGCATCTCGGCCATGGCCGGGCAGCCGGAGTAGGTGGGCGTCAGGCTTGCGACGACCGTGCCGTCCTCGGTCACCTCGACCTCGCGCAGCACCCCGAGGTCGGCGAGGGTGAGCATAGGCATCTCGGGGTCCGGGACCTGCGCGGCGATGTCCCAGGCGCGCCGCGAGTCGATCAGGGTGGTCACCATGTCGCCTCCGGGTGGGCGCGGGCCACGCTCTGGAGTTCGGCCAGCAGCGGGGCGAGGTGTTCGGTGTGGTCGCCGTCGCGGCCGTGTCCGGGGACCGGTGTCGCCTCGGGGAACACGAGTCCGGCCGCGTCGGTGACCTGGCGGAGAACGGCCAGGACCTCTGTCCTCAACTCACCGTCGCCCGCGAAGAGTTCGTCCACGTACGGGGCGATCGCGGTCAGCGCGTCCCGCATCCGGCGCTGCGATTCCTCCGTGCCGTCGCCCAGCCGGACGGCCCACTCAGCCGCGTACTGGCGGTGGTACGCCAACTCCTTGACGCCCTTGGCGGCGATCGCGGCGAGCACCGGGTCCTGTGTCGTGCCGGCGAGCCGCTCGAAGAGGGCCAGCCGCCAGGAGGACAGCACCAGCAGCCGGGTGATGGAGAACGCGAAGTCTCCGTTGGGAAGTTCGGCCAGCCGTACGTTGCGGAAGGCGTCGGCGTCGCGGAAGTAGGCGTACGCGTCCTCGTCGCGTCCGGTGCCGTCGACCTGGCCGGCACGCGCGTAGAGGAGGCGGGTCTGGCCGAGGAGGTCGAGCCCGATGTTGGCCAGGGCCACCTCCTCCTCCAACTCCGGTGCGGCCGTGCACCATTGGGCAAGCCGCTGCGCACTCACGAGGGCGTCGTCGCCAAGTGCCAGGCAGAACGCGGCCAGTTGAGCGGAGTCCGTCCCCTCCGGCACGGTCTGGTCGACGCCGTGCAGCGGGTCCTCGAAGCCGGTGCCGAACGCCCAGCGGGCGTCGCTGTCGTCGTGTCCCTCGGCCAGGGACAGATAGACGTGGTCGTCACTCATTCCCTGCTCCTAGATGTGGGGGACGTCGTCGGGGATGTCGTAGAACGTGGGGTGGCGGTAGACCTTGTCGGCGCTCGGCGCGAAGAACGGGTCCTTCTCGTCGCGGGTCGAGGCGGCGATGTGCTCCGAGCGCACGACCCAGATGGACACGCCCTCGTTGCGCCGCGTGTAGAGGTCGCGGGCGTGGGTGAGCGCCATGGCGTCGTCGGCGGCGTGCAGCGAGCCGACGTGGACGTGGTTCAGGCCGCGCTTTCCGCGGACGAACACCTCGTACAGGGGCCAGTCCTGCGTCATGCCGCCGCTCCTTCGGTTTTCCGCGTACGGGCGGTCTTCTGTGTACGGGCGGCCTGCTTGGCCGCGTGGGCGGTGGCCGCCTCCCGAACCCAGGCGCCCTCCTCGTGGGCGGCCCGGCGGCGGGAGACCCGCTCGGCGTTGCGCGGTCCGTCGCCGCTGATCACGCGCTGCAACTCGGACCAGTCCGGGGTGCCGAAATCGTGGTGGCCCCGGTCCTCGTTCCAGCTCAACTCCGGGTCGGGCAAGGTCACTCCGAGCTTCTCCGCCTGCGGGACCGTCATGTCGACGAAGCGCTGACGCAGTTCGTCGTTGCTGTGCCGCTTGATCTTCCAGGCCATGGAGCGCGCCGAGTTGGGCGAGTCGTCGTCGGGCGGGCCGAACATCATCAGCGACGGCCACCACCAACGGTCCACGGCGTCCTGGACCATGGCCCGCTGGCCGTCCGTGCCGCGCATCATCGTGAGCAGCAACTCGTAGCCCTGGCGCTGGTGGAAGGACTCCTCCTTGCACACCCGCACCATGGCCCGCGCGTACGGCCCGTACGAACAGCGGCACAGCGGCACCTGGTTGCAGATCGCCGCGCCGTCCACGAACCAGCCGATCACGCCGACGTCGGCGAAGGTCGGCGTCGGGTAGTTGAAGATCGACGAGTACTTCTGCCGGCCCTCGATCAGCGCGTCGGTCAGCTCCGCGCGGTCCGCGCCCAGGGTCTCGGCGGCCGAGTAGAGATACAGTCCGTGCCCGGCCTCGTCCTGCACCTTCGCGAAGAGGATCGCCTTGCGGCGCAGGGAGGGCGCGCGGGTGATCCAGTCGCCCTCGGGCTGCATCCCGATGATCTCGGAGTGCGCGTGCTGCGCGATCTGCCGGATCAAGGTCCTGCGATAGCCGTCGGGCATCCAGTCGCGGGGCTCGATCCGCTGGTCCTTCGCGATCGTGGCGTCGAACTGCTCCGACAGCCGCGCTTCGTCCCAGCCGGCGGCTGACGCCTCCGTGCCTGTGCTGGTCATCGACACACCAACTTCCCTACCGACCATTCGTTCGGTATCTAGTCTGATGGGTTTCCCCCGGCGAGGCAAGACCTGCCGGGTGAATGGCTGGTCACCGGCCCTCGAACGACGGCTCGGCCCGCGCCACAAACGCCTCTACGGCC
The DNA here is from genome assembly GCF_057961495.1 of Streptomyces sp. P5F9. Taxonomy (NCBI): domain Bacteria; kingdom Bacillati; phylum Actinomycetota; class Actinomycetes; order Kitasatosporales; family Streptomycetaceae; genus Streptomyces; species Streptomyces sp. P5F9. Next base: position 2,826 of record NZ_JBXVPZ010000371.1, read on the forward strand.
GCCCGGTGGTCCCGCGTCGCCCCCAGCCGCTCCTGCGCCGCGGCCTCCCGCTCCAGCACGGCGGCGAGGCTCGCGCCGGGCGCGTCCCGCAGCAGCGCCTTGACCTCCGCGTACGCGACGGTGGGCCCGGCGGCCAGCCGCGTAGCCAAGGCCGGCCCCTCCGCCGTAGCGTCCCCGTCCGGCACGACCCGGTGCACCAGCCCCCACCGCGGCGCGTCCTCCGCACCGAACCGATCCCCGAGCAGCATCAGCGCGGCGGCCCGCGACGGACCCACCGCCCGCGCCAGCGAGCCGCTCAGCCCACTGTCGGCGGCCGGCCCGATCCCGGTGAACGCGGTCGCGAACCGGGCCCCCTCCGCCGCGACCCGCACATCCGCGCGGAGCGCCAGCCCGAGCCCGGCCCCGACACACGCGCCCTCGACGGCGACGACCACTGGCTGGGTCAGCGCGTGCAGCGCCTCCACGAGGGGGTTGTACTCGTCCCGTACGCAGGCGAAGGCGGACTCGGGTTCGGTCTCCAGCGCGCGGGCGTGCTCCTTGAGGTCCTGTCCCACGCAGAAGTGCTTGCCCTGCGCGGTGAGCAGCACGGCACGGACCGCGTCCCCGTCATCGCCCACCTGTCGTACGGCGGCCAACAGCCCACTCCGCAGGGCGACATCGAGCGCGGGCCTGTGCAACTCGACGGTGGCGACACCGGCGTCCAGGCGATAGCCGACGCCGTCCGTGGATGCGGTCACTTCCACTCGTAGAACCCCTGTCCCGTCTTTCGGCCCAGCTCACCGCGTGCGACCTTGTCGCGCAACAGCTGGGGCGGGGCGAAGCGCTCGCCGAGGGTGGCGTGCAGGTACTCGGCGATGGCCAGGCGTACGTCGAGGCCGACCAGGTCGGTGAGGCGCAGCGGTCCCATGGGGTGCTTGTAGCCGAGGCTCATCGCGTCGTCGATCGCCTCCGGCGCGGCGACGCCCTCCTCGACCATGCGGATCGCCTCCAGGCCGAGCGCCAGTCCGAGGCGGCTGCTGGCGAAGCCGGGCGAGTCCTTGACGGTGACGTCCTTCTTGCCGAGGGCGTGCGTCCAGTCGAGGGCGGCGCTGACGGCGGCGGGCTCGGTGTGCGGGGCTACGACGATCTCGACCAGGGCGGAGGCGGGCACCGGGTTGAAGAAGTGCATGCCGAGGAAACGGCCGGGCCGGGTGAGCACGGCGGCGAGTTCGGTGACCGACAGGGAGCTGGTGTTGGTGGCCAGCACGGTCGTCGCGCCCACCGCCTGCTCGGCCGCCGCGAGCACCCGGGCCTTGAGCCCGGCGTCCTCGGGGACGGCCTCGACGACGAGGTCCGCGTCAGCGGGGAGTCCGCCGACCGAGTCGGCCATGGTGACGCGGGCGAGGACCTGCTCGGCGGGTTCGCTGAGCAGGCCGCGCTCGGCGGCTCGCTTGAGCCCGGTGGCGACGCGGTCCAGCGCGGCCGCCGAGGCCGCCTCGCCGCTCTCCACGACGGTCACGGACGAACCGGCGGCCGCGAAGGACTGCGCGATACCGGCGCCCATCCGGCCACCGCCGATCACACCGACAACTGCGGGGGCGGAGTGGGGTGTTGGGCTCATGCTCGGCTGCTCCTCTTCTCCAAGCCCCTCTTATTCAAGAAGCGCGTCATACGGTCCCGCTTGTCCTGCCCCTCGAAGAGCACGGCCTGCGCGAGGTCGTCGGCGATCGGGTGCGCCCCGGGTGAGTCGACGACGAGCTTGGTGAGCCGAAGGGCCGTAGCCGACGAACGGGCCATGCGGTCGAGCAGCGCGTGCGCCTCGTCCAGCAGCTTCTCCGCCGGTACGACGTCGATGACCAGCCCGGCCGCAAGTGCCGCCGTCGCGTCGAGGTTCCGTCCGGCGAGCAGCACCTGCTTGGCTATGGACTCGCCGACCAGCTCGGGCAGCCGCCGGCAGGCACCGGCGGCGGCGAGGATGCCGAGCCCGGGCTCCGGGTTGCCGAAGACGGCGTCCGGTCCGGCGATACGGAGGTCGCAGGCGTACGACAGCTCGGCGCCGCCGCCCAGCGCCCAGCCGTCCACCGCGGCGAGGGTCGGCATCGGCAGTCGGCGTACGCGCTCGAAGAGGCGGCTGTTGATGCCCTGGAGAGCCTCGTCCCGGCCGCGTGCCAGCAACTCGGCGATGTCGGCGCCGCCCGCGAAGACCCCGCCGTGTCCGGTGAGCAGGAGCAGCCTGGGGTTCTGCTCCAACTGGTCGCAGACGGCGTGCAGTTCGCGGATCATCAGGCCGCTGATGGCGTTGCGGGCCTCGGGGCGGTGCAGGGTGACGACGACCCGGTCCTCGCGCTCCTCGACGAGGAGGGTCTCGTAGGTGCCGGCGCTCATACCCGCTCCACGAGCATCGCGACACCCTGCCCGACCCCGACGCACAGCGTGGCCAGACCCCGGCTGCCGTTCTCGCGCTCCAACCTGCCCAACAGGGTGAGGAGGATACGGGCGCCGGAACACCCCAGAGGATGGCCGAGGGCGATCGCTCCGCCGTCGGAGTTGACCTTCTCCTCGTCCAGCTTGAGGCGGCGCGTGACCGCGAGGGCCTGGGCGGCGAAGGCCTCGTTCAGTTCTACGGCGTCCAGGTCACCGGTCTGCCAACCCGCGCGGGCGAGGGCCTTCTCGGTGGCGGGCACCGGGCCGAGGCCCATGATGTGGGGCTGCACCCCGGCCGAGGCCGAGGTGACGATCCGCGCCCGGGGAGTGAGTCCGTGGCGTCGGACGGCCGCGCCGCTCGCGACCACCAGGGCGGCGGCGCCGTCGGACAACGGCGAGGAGGAACCTGCGGTCACGATGCCGCCCTCGCGGAAGATGGTGCGCAGGGAGCCGAGCTTCTCCAGCGTGGTGCCGGGGCGCGGGCCCTCGTCGCGGGTCACCTCGCCGTCCTTCACCGGGACCGGCACGATCTCCCGGTCGAAGCGGCCCGACTCCTGGGCGGCGACGGCCCGTTGATGGCTGCGCAGCGCGAACGCGTCGGACTCGGCGCGGGTGATGCCGTCGAGCGCGGCGACCTCCTCGGCCGTCTCCCCCATCGACAGGGTCTGCTGGGCGGCGAAGCGCGGATTGGTGAAGCGCCAGCCGAGCGAGGTGTCGTGCACCTCTCCTGGCTTGGCCCACGGGGTGCCGGGCTTGGCCATCACCCAGGGGGCGCGGGTCATGGACTCCACCCCGCCAGCGACGACGAGGTCCGCCTCTCCGGCCCGTATGGCCTGGGCCGCCGAGGCGACGGCGGTCAGACCCGAGGCGCAGAGCCGGTTGACGGTGTAGCCGGGCACGGTGTGCGGCAGCCCGGCCAGCAGGACGGCCATGCGGGCCACGTCGCGGTTGTCCTCGCCGGCCTGGTTGGCGGCGCCGAGGATCACCTCGTCGACCTCCTCGGCCGGGATTCCGGCGCGGCGGACCGCCTCGCCGACGACCAGCGCCGCGAGGTCGTCGGGCCGTACGGAGGCGAGGGCGCCGCCGTAGCGGCCCTGCGGGGTGCGGGCCCCGCCGATCAGATAGACCTCGTCGGAGGACAGCTCAGGCATCGGGGGTCTCCTCGGCGGGTGCGGGCCGGCGTGACGGCAAAGTCGCGCAGCGGCCGGTGACGAACGCGGGGTCGGACAGGGTGGCGCCGGCCGCCGGGTTGGCGGCGCTGCCGTGGAAGTCGGTGGACGCGGCGGACTGGTTGACGAAGACACCGCCGGTGAGGTTCTCGGAGAGGCTCACGCCCGCGTCGAGGGCGGCCGACTCGGCGGCGTCCAGCACCAGTTCGCTGGTGGGGTGGACCGCGGCAGTCAGCGCACCGTGCGCCCGCACCGTCCCGCGCAGGATCCGCAGACTGTGCTCGGTGGAGTCGGTGCCGATGACGAACGACACCGGCCCGAACCATTCCCGGGTGCAGGTCTCCCGGTCGTCCTCGGCATCGAGGCGTGCGATCAGGGGCGTACGTACGACGGTCTTCAGGTGCTCCGGGTGTTCGACGGCCGCCGAGGCGCGCATCGTACGACCGATCCTGGCGGCCTGCTCCAAACGGTCCCGCACGCCGTCGTCGACGATCGCGCCGAGGGTGCCGGCGGCGCGGGCGGTGTCGCCGAGCAGCTTGTCGAGGGCCGCGCCGAGGCCGGCGGCGAACTCGTCGGGCGCGACGCGGGGGGAGGAGATGCCCAGCTCGAAGCCGTACGGAGAGATCTCGGCGGCCTGGACGCGCCCGTCGCCGGGATGCGCCGCCGACTCGAAGGACCCGCCGAGCTGCTCCTCGAATGCGGCTTCGCCCATCTTGGCCGCGTCCTCGCCGTAGACCGGCTTGCTGAACGACTCCGGGTACGGCGTCCAGTGGTCGCGGGTGGCGGTCGCGACGACCGCCTGGTCCAGCAGGGCGCGGTGGCGGGCGAAGAAGTCGGGCAGCTCGGAGCTGGTCTGGGGCACGCGTTCCACCTCTTGACAGGCAGTGGTGTTGCTGGATTACTTGGCCGTGACGCACGGTAACCGAATGTTCGGTCGGTCCACAAGGTGGTGGAAAATGACGCAGGCCGCTGACACGGCCTCCGGTCCGACGGCGAGGATGTTCGCCGCGGACGAGGCGTCCCGGGCTCTCGGAATGGAGCTCGTCGAGCACGGCGAAGGGACCGCCGTGCTCCGCATGACCGTGACCCCGGCCATGGTCAACGGACACAGGACCGCTCACGGCGGCTATCTGTTCCTGTTGGCGGACTCCGCCTTCGCCTGTGCCTGCAACAGCCACGGCCCAGTCACCGTGGCCGCCGCGGCCGACATCGACTTCGTCGCCCCGGCGTACGAGGGCGACGTCCTGGTGGCGACGGCGACGGAGCGCACCCGGTTCGGCCGCAGCGGCATCTACGACGTGAGCGTGATGCGGGGCGACCAGGTGATCGCGGAGTTCCGCGGCCGCAGCCGCATGATCAACAGCGCGAAGACGAAGGAGTCTCCATGAGCAGCGACCTGACAGCCCCGGCGGCCCCACCGGCTTCACCGCCCATGCGTCCGCGCCTCGGGGAACCGCTCCCCGACGGGTTGCTGGACGCCGCCGAACGCCTGAGCCGCGAGGAGCTGCGCGAGCACCAACTCGGCCTGCTCCAGGCCACGTTGAGGCACGCCTACGACAACGTGGAGCTGTACCGCAGGAAGTTCGACCAGGCCGGAGTCAAACCCGACGACTGCCGCACCCTCGACGATCTGGCCCGGTTCCCCTTCACCACCAAGGCCGACCTGCGGGACACGTACCCCTTCGGTATGTTCGCCGTCCCCATGGACCAGGTCCGCCGCGTCCACGCCTCCAGCGGCACCACCGGCCGCCCCACGGTCGTCGGCTACACGGAGAACGACCTTTCCATGTGGGCCGACGTGGTGGCCCGCTCGATCCGCGCAGCCGGCGGCCGTCCCGGCCACAAGATCCATGTGTCGTACGGCTATGGGTTGTTCACCGGCGGTCTGGGCGCGCACTATGGCGCCGAGCGCGCGGGCTGCACCGTGATCCCCGCCTCCGGCGGCATGACCGCCCGCCAGGTGCAGATCATCCAGGACTTCAAGCCCGAGATCATCATGGTCACCCCGTCCTACATGCTCACCCTTCTCGACGAGTTCGAGCGCCAGGGCGTCGACCCGCGCACCAGCTCCCTGAAGGTGGGCATCTTCGGCGCCGAGCCGTGGACGGAGGAGATGCGCCGCGAGATCGAGGAGCGCATGGACATCCACGCCGTGGACATCTACGGCCTGTCGGAGGTCATCGGCCCGGGTGTCGCGCAGGAGTGCGTAGAGACCAAGGACGGCCTGCACGTGTGGGAGGACCACTTCTACCCGGAGATCGTCGACCCGATCTCCGACGAGGTGCTGCCCGAAGGCGACAGCGGCGAGCTGGTCTTCACCTCCCTCACCAAGGAGGCCCTGCCGATCATCCGCTACCGCACCCGCGACCTGACCCGCCTCCTCCCCGGCACGGCCCGCCCGGCCTTCCGGCGCATCGAGAAGATCACCGGCCGCTGCGACGACATGATCATCCTGCGCGGGGTGAACGTCTTCCCCAGCCAGATCGAGGAGATCCTGCTGCGCACCCCCGCCGTCGCCCCGCACTTCACGATCCAGCTCAGCCGGCGCGGGCGCATGGACCACATGACGGTCCGCGCCGAGGCCCGCCCCGGTGCCACTCCCGAGCAGCGGGATGCCGCCGCGGCGGCGATCGGCAAGGGCGTCAAGGACGGCGTGGGCGTGACCGTGGCGGTGGAGATCGTCGATCCGGAGACCCTGGAGCGCTCGGTGGGCAAGATCCGCCGGGTCAAGGATCTGCGGGAGCAGTGACATCCGAGGCCGTTCCGCGCGGCCCGATCGCCGGCCTTGTCACAATGGCCCAGTGACCAGGACACCTGTGCAGAATCCGGCCGGCCGCCACGGCCGTCCCGCCTACGACCGCGACTCCCTGCTGGAGGTCGCCGTCGTGGTCTTCAACGAACGCGGCTACGACGGCACCGGCATGGAGGAACTGGCCAGGCGCCTGGGCCTCAGCAAGTCGAGCATCTACCACCATGTGTCCGGCAAGGAGGAACTCCTCGAACTCGCCGTCAACCGCGCGCTGGACGCGCTGTTCGCCGTGCTGGACGAGGAGGCCGGGGACCAGGAGGGGGACAGTGGAGCCCCGGACACGACCACGACCGCCACTGCCCGGATGAAGCGCATCATCCACCGCAGCGTCGAGGTGCTGGCCGCCGAACTGCCGTACGTCACCTTGCTGTTGCGTCTGCACGGCAACAGCGAGGTGGAGCAGCGGGCACTGGCCCGGCGCCGTGAATTCGACCACCGGGTGGCCGAGTTGATGACCCGGGCGGCGGCCGAGGGCGGCATACGGGCGGACATCGACCCGCACCTCGCGAGCCGCCTGCTGTTCGGCACCGTCAACTCCCTCGTGGAGTGGTACCGCCCGGACCGCGACCTGACCGTGGAGACGCTGGCCGACGCCCTGACGACCATCCTCTTCGACGGCCTGCACGGACGTCCTGCGAGTTGACGGGAACGAAGGCCCCAACTCCCCTCCCCCACAAGCCACATGAACCACCGCGAGTACGA
>NZ_JBXVPZ010000372.1:0-9905 GCF_057961495.1 Streptomyces sp. P5F9
GTGTGCGGGGCGCTAGGTGTCGGCCGGCGGTGTGGTGCCGGCGTGTCGGGGGTGTGCGGGATCGGGCTCGTCGCGGGTCGCGCCGGGTCGGCGATGGCGGCGTCCAGCGTCGCGGTCATCGGGTGTCGTGTCGCGGCGGCGACGGCACACGGGCTCGCGGCGGTCATGCGTCGCGCCGTGGCGGCGAGGGTGCCGCGCGGGATTGTGGTCGTCGCATGTCGCGCCGGGGCAGCGGCGACGGCGCACAGGTCTGCCGTCATCGCGTGTCGCGCCGGGGCGGCGACCGTGCCGAAAAGGATCACAGTCACCGCGCCCCACCGCCCGTCGCAGTCCCCAGCGCCTCCAATGGCAACTCGGCCGCACTCCCCGCCGCCTGCCCGCGCAGCTCAGCCGCGTCTCTCAGCGCGGACGCGTTCTCCAGGGCTTCGGCCCGCAGCTCCGCCGCCCTCCGCAGCGCCGCCACCGCCGGGTCGTCCGGGTCGCCTGCCTCTCCGTGGGCCGCTGCCAGGACCTCGTCGACCGTGGTCAGGTCGCCGAGGTCGGCGCGGAGGGAGCGGCCGAGGGCGGTGACCGCGCCGGAGGTGCGGGAGTGGTCGCGGCAGTGGAAGGCGAGTTCGCAGGCGGCCAGGCATTCGGGGGCGTAGGCCGCGGGGACCGACTCGACGGCGGCCGTCAGCTCGGCGGCCGGGCGGTCGGGGGCGAAGCAGGTGCCCTCGGGAAGGGTGTCGGCGATGTCCTCGATACGGGTGAGGCGGGCCAACTGGCGGCCGGTGACCGCGCGTTGCTTGCGGACGTCGACGGCGGACGCGGTGGGCAGGTTCGAGAAGTCCTTCGGGCAGACCAGGAGGATGCGGTGCCGGACCCGGGGAACGGGATCCAGCCTGGCCGCGACCTCTTCCAGCGCCAGCACGTACACCGCCGACTGGCGGGCCGCCGCGCCCACCTTCGCCGGGTCCGCCGAACCGTCCAGCATCGGGAAGGACTTGATCTCCACGACCGTCCAACTGCCGTCCGGGTGCGCGACGACCGCGTCCGGCTCCAGGAAGGCCGGCGACCCCGCCACGTCGAGGGCGAGCATCGGGTGGTCGAGCAGGGTCCAGGCGGCGGCCTCGGTGGCCTCGCGCAGCGCGAGAGCCGTACGGGCCGCGCGCCCCTCGGGGCCGATCGCGTCCAGACCGGGCACCCGCGCGCGGGTCGGCGGCTCGGCGCCCGGGTCCAGCTTCTCGTGCACCAGCCGCAGCAGCTCCGCGCCGCCGTCCGCCTTGACCCGGGCCTCGAACGCGTTGCCCCGCATGAAGGCGAACTGGGACTGCCCGAAGGACGACGGCGAGCCGAGCGCGTCGGCCAGCACCGCCTTGTTCACCCCCGCGCCGTCCAGGATCGCCCGCCGCTTGCAGCCCGGGTTCGCTGCCAGCGCCGCGAGGGCGCGCGCGTCCAGCGCCTTGGCCGGGACGTCCGGGCCGCGCAGCTCAGCGAGCCGTTGCCGGAGCGCCGTCCCCCGCGTCCGTGGGGGAGGCACCCGGCTCGGCTCCGGTACCGAGCTGCGACTCGCGCTGCCGTGGAATTCGCTCACCCGCCGAAGTCTGGCATCCGCCACTGACAATTGAGGTTTCTGAGCCACGAGAGGCGTCACGGGAGGCACTGCGGGAAGCGTCCCGAGCGGCGTCGCGCGACCGCGCCGCGACAAGCGATCCGCGCCCCTCGAACCGCGCCCTGAGCCGGTCCGCGGCCTTCATCACCTGCGGCGCCAGCAGGAACCCGAGCCCCATCACGACCACGCCCGCGACCGCGTCGAGGAGGTAGTGGTTCGCGGTGCCCATGACCACGATCGCCGTCAGCAGCGGATAGGCGACCCCGACGACCTTGGTCAGCCGCGTCCCGCCGTAGCGCCAGAGCATCACACCGCACCACAGCGCCCAGCCGCAGTGCAGGCTCGGCATCGCCGCGTACTGGTTCGTCATGCCGCCGAGGCCGCGCGGCGCGCTCGCGTCGCCGCCCCACCAGCCGTACGAGCTGTACTTGGCCATCGTGTCGACGAAGCCGTAGTCCGGGGAGAGCAGCCGGGGCGGGCAGGTCGGGAGGAGGGTGAAGCCGATCAGGCCGATGAACGTGGACGTCATCAGCCAGGTGCGGGCCGCGCGGTAGACCTGGGAGCGCGACCGGAACAGCCAGATCAGGATCACGGGCGTGATCAGGTAGTGCAGCGACGCATACCAGAAGTCCGCCGGGATGCCGAGCCAGGACTCGCGCGTGAAGAGGCGGTTGAGCGGGTGCTCGGCGTTGATGTGCAGGACCTTCTCGACGCGCAGGATCGCCAGTCCGTGGTCCACGGCGCTCGCCGTGTCACCCCGGGCCAGCAGCCGGCCCGCCGAGTACGAGGCGTACACCATGAGGATCAGCGGCAGCTCGGTCCACCAGCGCAGCCGGGCTCGGCGGTCCGCCTCGATGCCTGGTGTCTCGGTCTGCGGCATCCGATCGCCCTCCCCCTTCTGTTCTGGTGCGCTGCCCCGTGGTCCGGCTTCCCGATAGCCCGGTCGGAACACTTTACGGCGTATGTGCGCGCCCTGTTTCCGGCGCCCCCGGACCTCAAAGACGCAGAGATCGCCCCCCGGGTTGCCCTTCTCAAGGGTGCGCGATGATGGAGTGACCCGCCTCGCGTTTTCTCCCGGAAGGGTCCCTCATGGCACCGCGCATCCTGCTGGCCCGGCACGGACAGACCGAATGGTCGCTGTCCGGGAAGCACACCGGCAGGACCGACGTCCCGCTCCTCGAAGAGGGCCGACGCGGCGCCAAGGTGCTGGGCGAGCGACTGCACCGGGCCCCCTTCGACGGCCTCCCCGGGGTGGAGGTCCGCACCAGCCCGCTGGCACGCGCGCGTGAGACCTGCGAACTGGCCGGCTTCGGCGACCGCGCGACCCCCTGGGACACCCTCATGGAGTGGGACTACGGCGCCTACGAGGGCATGACCCCGGAGGAGATCCGTTCCGCACGCCCCGACTGGCTCATCTGGCGCGACGGCGTCCCCGAAGGGGAGACCCTCGCCGAGGTCACCGCCCGCGCGGACGAGGTCGTCACCTGGGCCCGCGCCGAGGACCGCGACGTCCTGGTCTTCGCCCACGGCCACATCCTGCGCTCGATCGGCGCGCGCTGGCTCGGCCTGCCGATCGACTTCGCGGCACGGATACGGCTCAATCCGACGTCCCTGTCGGTCCTGGGCTGGGCCTACGGCGACCCGGCGATCGAGAGCTGGAACGACGTGGGGCACCTGGTCTTGTAGTGCGACTGCGGGCCGGTGGGGGCTGGTCGCGCAGTTCCCCGCGCCCCTAAAAACCAAAGGCCCTGCAGCTAGGCCGCTGTTCTGGGCAGGCCTGAGTGCCTCTCCAGGAAGGTCGATACACCCGACGCCCTCTTGTGAGGCAACAGCACCCTCGCCGTCCCCGCCAACATCGTCTGAATCCGCGACGACTGCACCAGGTCCAAAAGATCAAGCACCCGCATCCCCGCGGTAGCCGCCTCATCCGGACGGCCACCCCGCGCGAGGTCATCCGCAAGCTCGGCCATGTACAGCGCGATGTTCCGAGTGAAATGCGGGTCCTGAAGATGCGCCGCACGCCGTGCGTGACGGGCGGCACGAGGCCAGTCGCCCAGGGTGGACCAGCACTGCGCCTCAAGCCCCTCCAGTTCGGCCTCTCCGTAGAAGCTCATCCACTCGGGGTCGGCGTCCGAGTGGCCCCGCTCGAAGAGGGCCTGCGCACGGGCCAGCGCCTGCTCGCAACCGGTGCGATCGGCGAGCCCCGCCCAGCCGCCCGCCTCGCGCAGCGCGAGCAGCGACATCAGGCGCGCGGAACCCAGCGGGCCTCCGACGCGCTGCGCGGCCTGCGCGGCGCGCACCGCCTCGCGCGGGCGTCCGGCGTCCCGCGCGAGGAACGCCGTATTGCAGAAGGCGTGTGCCTCAAGGCCGGCGTCGCCGGTCATCCGGGCGGTCGCGAGGGCCTCCGCGTAGTGCGAGCGGGCGTCGTCGAAGCGGCCGGAGTCGTGGGCCAACCAGCCCACCGAGATGGCGAGTTCACCCGCTCCGGAGTGCAGTCTCTCGGCGACCGACTGCCGGGTGGTGCCCGCGTCGAGCAGGGCGTAGGCGGCGCGCAGCGGGGCCGCCGCGCGCCGGTAGAGGCCGTCGGCGCCGTGCCGGTCGTCGAGCAGCCGGATTCTGCGGACGGCCTCTTCCAGGGCGCCCGCCTCGCTCGTACCGGGGCGGCGGACGGAACGTTCCGTTGCCACGGCGTCCAGGGTGAGCCCCAGGGGGCCCAGCGTGCCTGCGGCCACCGTGACGGTGCCGCCTCTCATGAATGCGCGACGCAGCACGTCGCTCTCCTCGTGGTTCTCGTGGTTCTCGTGCGTGTCGTACGGGTCCTGCGTGTCATACGGCTCGTACACGTCCTGCGTCTCACCGGTCCTGGCCGCCTCATCCGTGATGTAGGCCGGGCTTGTGAGGTGTGCGGGGGGCGTGTCCTCGGCGGCGCGCGCCCCGCGTCCGCGTACGGACGAGCGGGGCGCGAAGCCGAGGTCGGCGAGCGTGCGGCCGGGGAACATGTGCAGGAACACCCGTTCGTACGCGTAGTTGGGACAACGGATCTCACCGGCCTCGACGCGGCCTACGTAGCGCGCGTCGCAGCTGACCCGCTCGCCGATCTCCCGCGCGGACCGGCGTACGGCCGCGGCGAACTCCGCCGGTGAGCGCTGTCCGCGCAGCCGCCGGAAGGCGAGATTGGGTCTCGGTGGTTGGGGGAACGGGGACGGGGTCACCATTGACGACGCCATGGCCGGGTCCTCTCGTGCGAACCGTCGAACCATGCCGGATTCAGGGTGACTTGTTGAGTGACGCCCTGTTTCCAGCGGGCAAGAACGTACCTGCTGTGCATGACCCGCCACGCGGGGTTTGGCTACAAACCGGATATCTCATCCGCGATCTGCCATGAACTGCCATCCTTTGCGGCTGACTTGTGCCGTAGCCGTTGACGCTTCAACGCGTTGAACTCCGTGGACCGGGAGCCACCCGACTCCCGTCCCGCTCGTCCAAGGAGGGGTTCCGTGGTGGAGACCGGGATGGAGACCAGGCAGAGCGTCGATCCTCGAATGCCGAGCGCGGAGTGCAGTGCGCCACCGTTCGTGGACTCGGCCTGCGACCTGGTGACGGTGCCGACGCGGCAGGGTCTTGAGGCGGTCGACATCCTGCGGCGCGGCGCGTGCGACGGGGTCGGCCCCGTCCTGCACGACGACGGCGACGACACACTCGGCTTCCTGGTACCGCCGGGCACGGCGGCGGCGTGGGACATGCCGGGCAGCACGTGTACGGAGACCAACGGCCGGGGGCTGCGCCTCGCCCCTGACCCCGAGCCGCCCGTCGAGGGCTCCGACTGGCTGCTGCCCCCCGGTAACGCCGACCTCGCGACCGACCCGGAGGTCCTGCGGGCCGCGCTGGGTGAGGCGGCTCGGTTGATCGAGGCGGCGGACGGCTGTACCTGACCGCCCTTCGCCCCTACCCGCCCGCACACCCCCGTCGATGCCGGGCGCGCCGTACCGCCCCAAGCCCTCGATAATGGGCCAATGGGAAAGTCCAGGAACATCCGGCGTGGTGCCGGCACCGCCGAAGCCGTCGTCGAGGGCGTCGACGGTGGGCTCGCCGAGCTCATACCCGACCGGGAACGCGCGCGTGCCTGGACGCTGCTGATCGACGGGGCGCCGCAGTCGTACGTCGATCTCGACGACCCGGCGTACCTGTCCTTCGAGTACCAGCGGCGGCTCGGGCACGTCATCGACCTCGTCGCGCCGGCCGGGAAGCCCATCCACGTCGTGCACCTCGGCGGGGGCGCCCTCACGCTCGCCCGGTATGTCGCCGCCACCCGGCCCCGATCCACCCAGCAGGTCGTCGAGTTCGACGCGGCGCTGGTCCAACTGGTCCGGCGGGAGCTGCCGTTGGACCCGAACGCGCGGATCCGGGTGCGGTCGGCCGACGCCCGCGCGGGGCTCGCGAAGGTGCCCGAGGGGTGGGCCGATCTCGTCGTGGCGGATGTGTTCAGCGGGGCCCGTACGCCCGCCCACCTCACCTCGACCGAGTTCCTCGACGAGGTGCGCCGGGCGCTCAGACCCGGTGGGTGCTACGCCGCGAATCTCGCCGACGGGCCCCCGCTCGCCCACCTCCGCGGCCAGATCGCCACCGTGGCCGCCCGGTTCGCGGAACGCGCGCTGATCGCCGACCCGACCGTCCTGCGCGGCAAGCGGTTCGGCAACGCGGTGCTCGTCGCCTCCGACCACCCGCTGCCGCTCGCCGAGTTGACCCGGCGCGCCGCCTCCGACCCGCACCCCGGCCGGCTCGAACACGGCAAGGAACTCACCGACTTCACCGGCGGAGCCGCACCCGTGACGGACGCGGCGGCGGTCGCCTCACCGGCACCGCCCCCGTCCGTGTTCCGCTAGCGGGAGCAACACACCCGGAAAAACTCAGTAGTTGCCCACATCCACCCGCGGCGCCCCGTCGTGCCACGTGCAGATCACCGACACCTTGCCCGTGCCCTTGGTGAACTCCACCCGGAGCCACGAATCCGTCTTCCACACCTGCATCGACCAGCCCGTACCCGGCGTCGCCGACACGAGCGTCACATAGGCCGGTGAGGTGTCGAGTTCGAGCACCACCCGCCCGCCGTCCGTGGCGTAACTCTTGACCTGGCCGGAGGCGGAAGGAGAGGGGGACGGGCTCGTGGTCGCCGTCTTTGTGGCGCTCGGGCTGGGGCTGCGGGTCGGTGTCGGGGTGCTCGACGGGCTCAGTGACGACTCGGCGTGAACCGGTGCCGAGGCCGGTGGCTGGGCCGCCTGTGCGGTCGCGCCGGCCGCCGTGATGGGCAGGGCGCGCGGCGGGTCGTAGGCCGTGCCCGTCATGACCGTGTGAACGCCCCACCAGGACAGCGTGACGGCCGCGCCGGTGGCGAGCGACCAGGCCAGCACGTGCACGAATCCGTTGACGAGTCCTCTGGGCATCGCCGCCATACTGCCTCACGCGCCCCACAGGTGTCCCGTCGATGTCCCACCGGTTGTCCACAGGCGGGAGTTGTCCACAGGCCCGGATACGGGTCGCCCGCATGGCGTACGGTGCGGCGCATGGCAAGTGTGCTCGTGGTCGAGGACGACCAGTTCGTGCGCTCGGCCCTCATCCGGCATCTGACCGATGCCGCGCACACGGTGCGCAGTGTCGGTACGGCCCTTGAGGCCCTGCGCGAGGTCGCCCATTTCCGTTTCGACGTGGTCATCCTGGACCTCGGACTGCCCGACCTGGACGGGTCCGAGGCGCTGAAGATGCTGCGCGGGATCACGGATGTCCCGGTGATCATCGCCACGGCTCGGGACGACGAGAGCGAGATCGTCCGGTTGCTCAACGCGGGCGCGGACGACTACCTCACCAAGCCCTTCTCGGTCGACCACCTGTCCGCCCGCATGTCCGCGGTTCTACGGCGCTCCCGTGCCACCACCGGCGAGACACCCCCGTCGACGGTCATCCGCGTCGGCGGCCTCACCGTCGACCCGTTGCGCCGCCAGGCAGAGCTGGACGGCGTCCGACTCGACCTCACCCGCCGCGAGTTCGACCTGCTCGCCTTCCTCGCCGGGCGCCCCGGTGTCGTCGTACCGCGCAAGGAACTCCTCGCCGAGGTGTGGCAGCAGTCGTACGGCGACGACCAGACCATCGATGTCCATCTGTCGTGGCTGCGAAGGAAGTTGGGGGAGACGGCGGCTCAGCCGCGCTATCTGCACACCCTGCGGGGTGTCGGCGTGAAGCTGGAGCCACCGGGAGCGGAGTCGCTGCGATGAGGTGGGCGCTGGTCAGGGTCTGTCTGGCGATCGCGGCGATGGTCGTCGTCGCCTTCGCGGTGCCGCTGGGCCTGGTCATCAAGGAGATGGCCCGTGACCGCGCCTTCTCGAACGCCGAGCGGGAGGCCGCCGCCGTCGCCCCCGCGCTGTCCATCACCACGGACCGGGACCAGCTGGAGAAGGTCGTCGCCTCCGCGGGCGCGGACTCCGGGATGGCCGTCCACATACCGGCCGGGGACGGGAAGGCCGCCGTCGACATCGGGCTGCAACGCGCTGCCGGCAAGGACATCGCGACCGTACGGAAGCTGGGCCGCGCCTCCACCACCGAGGTGCCCGGCGGTTCCGTCCTGCTTCAGCCGGTCGCGCTCAGCTCCGGCGAGATATCCGTCGTCGAGGTCTTCGTCCCGGAGTCGGAGGTGAGCAACGGTGTGGGCACGGCCTGGGCGGTTCTCGCCGGGGTCGGCATCGCGCTGATCGTCGGTTCCGTCGCGGTCGCCGACCGGCTGGGCGTACGGATGGTGCAGCCCGCGCAGCGCCTGGTCGAGGGCGCGCACGAACTGGGGGAGGGGAAGCTGGGGGCGCGGGTGCCCGAGGAGGGGCCGACCGAACTGCGGCTCGCGGCGGTCGCGTTCAACTCCATGGCCGACCAGGTCGTACAACTGCTGGCGAACGAAAGGGAATTGGCGGCCGACTTGTCGCACCGCCTCCGCACACCCCTCACCGTGCTGCGGCTCAACGCGGCCTCGCTCGGGGACGGGCCCGCCGCCGAGCAGACGCGGACCGCTGTCGCGCAGCTGGAGCGGGAGGTCGACACGATCATCCGGACCGCGCGCGAGGCCAAGCCGCAGACCGTGGCGGCCGGGCCCGGTGCCGGGTGCGACGCGGCCGAGGTGGTGCGTGAGCGGATGCGGTTCTGGTCCGCGCTCGCCGAGGACGAGGGCCGCAAGGTGCGGGTCGCCGGGGTGGAGCGGCCGGTGCGGATACCCGTCGCCAGGGCCGACCTGGTCGCCGCCCTCGACGCGCTGCTCGGCAACGTGTTCCGGCACACCCCCGAGGGCACGGCCTTCGCGGTCGACGTGCACAACAGCGAGGACGCGGTGATCGTGCTCGTCTCGGACGCGGGCTCGGGCATACGCGACCCCGAGGCGGCGATGGCCCGCGGGCGCGGCTCCGGCAGCGCCGGGTCGACCGGGCTCGGCCTGGACATCGTGCGCCGGCTCGCCGAGGCGACCGGCGGGGACGTACGGATCGGGTCCTCGATGCTCGGCGGCACCGAGGTGCGGATCTGGATCCAGTTGGACGGGCGGGAGCCGGAGCGCAAGGGGCATCGGGGAGCCGTACGACGGCGTAGGCGCGGGAAATTGGTCTCTACCTTTAACCGTTCCCGATCCCTCCCTTAAGCGCACCCTAAGATCGCCAACCCCCGTCCGGATCAGGCGTTTTGCCGGGTTCCGGATCGCTAGCGTGCTGCCGCACCCCACCCCCGTACGGCGAAAGCAGGCACGCGATGAGCACGCACCGGCGCAGGATCAGCAAGAGGAACAAGGTGATCGGCGGAGCGGTCGCCGCCGCGGTCGTCGGTGGCGGCGCGATCATGCTGACCGGAATCGCCCAGGCGGCGAGCGTCGGCGCGGCCTACACGAGAACCAGCGAGTGGTCGACGGGGTACACCGCGCAGTACGTCGTCACCAACACCACCGGTGCCACGAAGAAGGACTGGACGCTGGAGTTCGACCTGCCGTCCGGCTCCAAGCTCAGCTCGCTGTGGAACGCCGAGTCGAGCGTGAGCGGGCAGCGCGTCACCGTGAAGCCGCCGAAGTGGGACACGGACGGTCTCGCGGCCGGCGAGTCGGTCACCGTCGGCTTCGTGGTCAACGGCACGGGCCAGCCGACCAGTTGTCTCATCGACAACGCCAAGTGCTCGGCGGACGACGGCGCGACCCCCGAGCCGACCGGCCGTCCGACGGCCTCGTCGCCGACGCCCACGCCGACCGCCTCCCCGACCGCCACGTCCACGGCCACCTCCAAGCCCACGGCCACTCCCACCC
>NZ_JBXVPZ010000373.1:0-9877 GCF_057961495.1 Streptomyces sp. P5F9
GCCGTACCCCGCCCGTGGTGTCCACAGAGTCCAGCAACCGGGCCGCCGCCTCCCGCACCACCCCCGGGTCGTCGGTGGGCCCGCGCAGCGTCTCGGACCGGGTCAGCGTCGAGAAGTCGTACCGCCGCACCTTCAGCACGATGGTCCGCCCCGACAACCCGGCCGCCCGCAGCCGCCGCACACACCGGTCGGCGAGCCGCTGCACCTCCAGGCCCACCCGGATCCGGTCATGGATGTCGACGTCGTACGTGTCCTCGACCGACACCGACTTGGTCTCCCGCTCGGCCACCACGGGCCGCTCGTCGTGCGCCAGCGCCATCGCGTACAGCGCGTGCCCGTGCGCCTTGCCCACCAGCCGTACGAGCTCGTCCTCACCCGCCTCGGCGATCTCGTCGACCGTGGTGATCCCGGCCCGCCGCAGATGATCACCCGTCGCAGGCCCGACGCCCGGCAGCGTGCGCACCGACAACGGTCCGAGCAGAGCCCGCTCACTGCCCGGCTCGATCAGCACGAGCCCGTCCGGCTTGGCCCGCTCGGAGGCGATCTTCGCGATCATCTTGGACGCGGCGAGGCCCACCGACCCCGTGAGCCCCGTGACCGCCCGTATGTCGGCCCGCAGCCGTGCCCCGGTCAGCTGCGCCGACTCCGCGTCCCAGGCCGCTCCCCCGGCCTCCAGGTCCACGAACGCCTCGTCCAGGCTCAGCGGCTCCACCAGCGGCGACAGCGCCCGCAGCAGCCCCATCACCTGCTCGCTGATCGACCGGTAGAACCCGAAGCGCGGCACCAGATACGCCGCGTTCGGAGCGAGCCGGCGCGCCTGGGCCATGGGCATCGCCGAGTTCACCCCGAAGACCCGTGCCTCGTACGACGCCGTGGCGACCACCCCGCGCGGCCCGAGCCCGCCCACCACGACGGCCTTCCCGCGCAGGCTCGGCTTGGACGCCTGCTCCGCCGAGGCGAAGAAGGCATCCATGTCGAGATGCAGGATCGTGGGCGCGGTTCTCACATCTCCGATGCTGCCCTACGCCACTGACAATGCCCCGCTACGGCTCCCGCCGAGCCCTCAGACGGCCCGGTTGCGCCGCCTGGCCAGCTCGTCGGCGGGGTTGGCCCCGACGAGCGTCTCACCGGTGTCGACGCGCTCCCCGTGCAGCTGCGACAGGGCGCTCTCGACATCCCGCCACACGACCCCCACGGCGATCCCGAAGACCCCCTGGCCGCCCTGGAGCAGCGCGTGGACCTCGTCCGGCGACGTGCACTCGTAGACCGTCGCGCCGTCGCTCATCAGCGTCATGCGCTCCAGGTCACGGAAGCCGCACTCCCGCAGGTGCAGGACGGCGCTGCGGATGTTCTGCAGCGACACACCCGTGTCGAGGAACCGCTTGACGATCTTCAGGACGACGACGTCCCGGAAGCTGTAGAGCCGCTGTGTGCCCGACCCGTGTGCGGGCCGCACGCTGGGCTCGACCAGCCCGGTACGCGCCCAGTAGTCCAGTTGCCGATAGGTGATGCCGGCGGCCGCACAGGCCGTAGGGCCCCGGTAGCCGATCTCCTCGGACGCCATGGACGTCGCCCCTCCGCTGCTCGGCACTGCCGCCGGCCGCTGCGGAATGCGATCGGCCGTACTGCCGTGAAGCGGGTACGGACCTCTGTCCCCGAAACTGCGTTCCGGGGCACCCCCAGCCGTACCGTCGCCGCTGCTTCTCACGCCGACCTCCGTCCTTGACCTGCCTTCTCGACGGTAGGCAGTCACCAGGGGTGCGTCAACGATCGCCACACTCGGCACGCCGAGTGATAATCACCCAAGGAGTGGTTTCCCGTGTCCCACCGCGGGGAAAGGCTAGCCGAATGCGCTCGCGGAGAGCCGCAGGACGCTCTCACTCGCCGGTGGCAAATGCCGGCATTTCCTCGCCGGCCCTCGGCTCACTGGCTGTTGGTGCCGAAGTCCTCGGGCGAGATCTGGTCGAGGAACTCGCGGAACTTCTCCACCTCGTCCTCCTGCTCGTCCGGGATCGCGATGCCCGCGTCGTCGAGCACGCCGTCACTGCCGTAGATCGGCGTCCCGGTGCGCAGTGCCAGCGCTATGGCGTCGGACGGGCGGGCGCTCACCTCGACGCCGCTGGCGAAGACCAGCTCCGCGTAGAAGACGCCCTCCCGCAGATCCGTGATGCGCACTTCGGTCAGCTCCTGGCCGACGGCCTCCAGCACGTCCTTGAACAGGTCGTGGGTCAGCGGTCGTGCGGGGGCCATGCCCTGCTGCGCGAAGGCGATCGCCGTCGCCTCCCCGGGCCCGATCCAGATGGGGAGGTAGCGGTCGCCTCCCACTTCACGCAGGAGCACGATCGGTTGGTTGGAGGGCATTTCGACCCGGACACCTACGACATCGAGCTCGTTCACACAGCAACCCTAGGCCGTGCCCGGGACGTTTGGGTAGTCGGGCCGAGAACGGGTGACCGATCAGGCAGCCGCAGAGCCGCCCGTCTCAGGGCAGGCGCACGCCGAGCGCGGTCTGCACCAGAGCCGCGTGCAGCTTCACCGTGAGCCCCGCCAGTTCCTTCGTACGGGCCTCCGCGTGGGCCCTGGTCTGCGGATTGCGGTGGCGCTTGAGCGGGGCCACCACCTGGTCGACGAGCCCCGCCTCACGGTCGGCGGCGGCCTTCATGGCACGCAGATGCCGCGGCTCGATCCCGAACCGCCCGAGTTCGAGGACAAGACCGGCCACGGTGACGGCTTCCGCGTCGTAAACCCCGTCCGGCAGCGGGGCGATGAGTCCGTACGACTCCCACTCGTCGAGCTCCTGCTCGCCGATCCCGGCGGCGGCCATCAGCTCGGCCCGCCCGACCCGGGCCGCCGTGGGCCCCTCCACGGGCTCCAGGACAACCTCGCCGTCCCGCTGACGCCCCACCGTGGGCAGGGGCGCGGCCTCACCGCGCTCCATGGCGTCGAGATGTTCGCGGATCACCTTGAGCGGCAGATAGTGGTCCCGCTGCATCCTCAGGACATGGCCGAGGCGCTCGACATCGGCGGGGCTGAACTTGCGGTACCCGGAGGGGGTCCGCTGCGGCTCGATGAGGCCCTCCGACTCCAGAAAACGGATCTTGGAGATGGTGACTTCGGGGAACTCGTCGCGCAGCACGTTCAGCACCGTGCCGATGCTCATCAGCCCAGTGTCCGCGGCGGCGGTACCGTGCCCGGCACCGCCGCTCGGTGTTTGAAGCATGGACCTTCCTGGGGGAATCCCCCGGACCCAGTCCGAGGGAGGGTCAGTAACCCCGCTGGCTCGCGTAGAACACCAGCCGGTACTTGCCGATCTGCACTTCGTCACCGTTGGCCAGCGAGACCTGGTCGATGCGCTCGCGGTTGACGTACGTGCCGTTCAGGCTGCCGACGTCGGCGACCGTGAACGAACCGTCAGGAGAGCGCCGGAACTCCACATGGCGGCGCGAGACCGTCACGTCGTCCAGGAAGATGTCGCTCTGCGGATGACGGCCGGCCGTGGTCAGCTCGCCGTCCAGCAGGAAGCGGCTGCCCGAGTTCGGACCGCGCCGCACCACCAGCAGCGCCGAGCCCAACGGCAGGGCGTCGACGGCGGCCTGCGCCTCCGGGGAGAGCGTGGGCATCTGCGTCTGACCGGTCACTTCGGCGTCGTAGGCCTCAAGACCGGAGATGGAGATCGTGGAGGTCGTCTCGGACGGACGCTCCGGGGTCGCGCCGGGGCGCAGCGGCGCACCGCAGTTGGAACAGAAGCGGCTGTTCTCCGCGTTGCGGTTACCGCACCTCGTACACACCAGGGCCGACATAGGGGAAAACCCTCCACCCGTACTTGAGGTTGACGGTTGCCCGAAACCTATGTCGCCGGACTGCGCAGGGTCAACCGACGGCGCGCCCTGGCCTGCAACCTGGTCGCGGAACAGCGGGCGCTGGCCTTCTGCGTCCGGTTGTGCGCGGTGGCGAGCGGTCTGGTTGTCGCTGCCCTCTTTCGCACTCTTGCCGAACAACTTCGCAAACAACTTCACGGGCGATTCCCCTTGACCGAAACAGACCCGCCCGTGGGGCAGGACGAACCCTGATTGAACACACCGGTTGACCCGGACATCCTCACAACGTCCGTATCCACCAGACAGTTTCCACCACGCACCACCCAATCGGTGCGTCGACCCCCCGCAACCTCATGCCCTCGCGCGACGGCCCCCATGCACCCGCGGTTCACCGGGAGGACGACCGAGCGTAGTCAGGCTGCTTCGCCGCCCGCAAGGCATCCACGACGATCTTGGCCGACCTCCCGACGGTAACGGTGGCCTGCTCCTTCTCAAGAGTCTGCACCACGCCTCCAGGGATGTTGAGCGCCGGTTCGAGATCCTGCGGCTTGCCGATGACCTTGAAACGATAGGGGGCGTTGATCTTGTTCCCGTCGACGCTCACGCTCTTGCCCGAGTCCGTCAGATACGTGTTGGCCACGACCCGGACGTCGTTCACCTGGATCGCCTCCGCGCCGGCCGCGCGCAACTCCTGGACCGCGTCGAGCAGCATGTCCGCCTCGACCGTTCCCTTCGTGTCGTCGATGGTCATCGTGATGCCGGGGCCCTGCGCGGCCACGGTGCCCGCCAGAATGCCGAGTTGCTTCTCCTTCTCGGCCGTCTGCTTGCGGGCCTCCTCGGCCTGGTCGGAGCTGTTCTCCAGCTCGTCGCGCTGTTTCTGCAGACCCTGCTTCTCGTCTTCAAGACGCTGAGTACGGTCGTCCAGTTCATCGAGAATGCGCACAAGATCTTCCTGCCGTGCCCCACGCAGCGCGCTGTCGCTGTTGCTGTTGGAGGCGACCTGTACGGCCAGCCCGAAACCGAGGCCGAACAGCAGCACCGCGACGATGAGTTGGGCCCGGCTCGCCCGCGGCGGCCACAGCCCCTGCACCAGCCGCTGCCGACCGGTCACGGTGGGCCCAGCCTTCTCCTCGGTGATCGGCGCCTCCGAGGAAGCAGACGCCGGTACCTCTTCGGGCAGTTCCCTGCGCAGCCGGTGTTCCGGCCGCTCGTCCTCGTCGCTCATCGACCTCACGCCCGGAAGACGTGCCGGCGAATGGCCGCGGCGTTGGAGAAGATCCGGATGCCGAGGACGACCACGACCCCCGTGGACAGCTGGGCGCCGACGCCCAACTTGTCGCCCAGGAACACGATCAGGGCGGCCACGACCACGTTCGACAGGAACGACACCACGAAGACCTTGTCGTCGAAGATGCCGTCGAGCATGGCCCGCAGCCCACCGAAGACCGCGTCGAGCGCCGCGACGACGGCGATCGGCAGATAGGGCTCGACGACCACCGGCACCTCAGGCCGGACCAGGATTCCGGCCACCACTCCCACGATGAGGCCCAGTACGGCGATCACGATGTGCCCTTCTCAGTTCTCGGCTGTGCTGTACGTACGATCACACTCGGCGCGGCGGGCAGCCGGAGATCGCTCTCCACGGCGATGGTCGCCCTGATGCCGTAGTTGTCTTCCAGGGCGTGCAGATAGAGCCCGTCGGCAGCGTTCTGGAACCTGGTGCTCAGCCGTTGGCCGTCCCCCACCGCGAGCACCGTATATGGCGGTACCAGTGGCTTGTTGTCGACCAGTATCGCGTCACCCGCGGCCCTGATCGCGGACAGCGCCGTCAGCCGCTGCCCGTTGATGGAGACGGCCTCGGCGCCCGCCGCCCACAGTCCGTTGACGACGCGCTGCATGTCGCGGTCGCGCACCCGCCCGGTGTCGGAGAAGTCGGCGGTCTCCCGCGGGTCGTCTCCCCCGCCGGTGCTGGCTTCCTTCGCGTCGTCGACGACGAGCTTCACACCGGGGCCGTGCACCGCGGTGGCACCGGACAGCATGCTCACCAGGTCGGCCTGGCCGCTGCCGCCGCTCGTCCTGAGCGCCGCCCGCTGTCGCGCGCTCACATCGTCACGGAGCTCGTCGACAGTGCCTTCCAGCTTGTCCGCCGACGTCGTCTCCTTGTCGATACGGTCGATAAGCTCCTGGCGCTCCTTGGCCACCACGGGGGCGGCCACACGCGCCTGTGCCGCGCCCACGGTCACGACAAGGGCCGCCAGCACCAGGCCGGCGGCGAGACCGAGCTTCGCCCGGAGGGTCTTGGGCATGCCGCTCTCGCCCGCGGCCTTCTTCCGGGCGGCCGCCTCGGCGTAGCCGTCGTCGAGGCTGTGGTCCATGACATTGGTGAGCAGCGACATGGACGCGTCCGGGCGCGCAGGGCGCGTGGGTGTGCTCCGAACGGGGGGCTGCTGCGGCATGTCGCACATCGTCGCACGTGGTGGCCTGTACCTCCGAATGGCCCCACCGGCGTGCCGGACAGGCCCCCTTGGGGACACATGTCCGGCACGCGCGCGTGCTCCGTGTTTTACCGTCCGGCGCTGTCCACGACCGCCGACCACTCGTCCAACAGGGCCTGCGCGGAGGCGTCGTCGGGCCCTTCGGCCCACAGATGCGTGACCGCCTCGGCGGGGTCGGGCAGCACCATCACCCAGCGC
Source organism: Streptomyces sp. P5F9 (assembly GCF_057961495.1). NCBI lineage: Bacteria > Bacillati > Actinomycetota > Actinomycetes > Kitasatosporales > Streptomycetaceae > Streptomyces > Streptomyces sp. P5F9. Next base: position 6,512 of record NZ_JBXVPZ010000373.1, read on the forward strand.
CCGTCCGTCTCCACGACCCGTACACCGTCCGTCGTATCGACGAAGCGATCACCGGCCGCCTCGACGACCCGCCGCATCACAAGTCCCTTGACGGCCCAGGGAGTCGCCAGGTCACGCTTGAGGACGTGCGCCCGCGGGATCCGGGCGTCGATCTGGCTCAGCGTCAACTGCGTCCGCGCCACCAGCCCGATGAGTCGTACGAAGGCTGCCGCGCCGTCGAAGACACTGCTGAACTCCGGGATGATGAACCCGGCCTTGCCGTCCCCGCCGAAGATGGTCGTCTCGTCGCGTCCGACCCTGGTCAGGTCGTCCGGCGAGGTCGTCGTCCACTCGACCTGCGTCCCGTGATACGCCGCCACCTGCTCGGCGATCCTCGTGGTGGTCACCGGCAGCGCCACCCGCCCGCTGCGCCGCTCAGCGGCCACCAGGTCGAGCATCACGAGCAGGGCCCGGTCGTCCTCGACGATCCGCCCCTTCTCGTCGACGAGCGAGAGCCGCTCACCAACGGGGTCGAACCGCACCCCGAACGCGGCCCGCGCGGAGGCCACGATCTCACCGAGCCGCACCAGCCCCGACCGCCGTGTGTCCGCGGTCTCCGTCGGCCTGGACTCGTCGAGCCCGGGATTGATCGTCAGCGAGTCCACACCGAGCTTGCCGAGCAGACTGGGCAGCACGAGCCCAGCGCTGCCGTTCGACGCGTCCACCACGACCTTGAGACCGGATTCGGCGATCCCGGTGGTATCGACATTCCGCAGCAGGGACCCTGTGTACGAGTCGAAGACGCTGGCCGGGAAGTGCAGGTCTCCGATCTCGCCGGGGAACGCGCGCCGGTATTCCTGTCGCGCGAACACCCGGTCCAGCTTGCGCTGACTCCCCTGCGAGAGGTCGGCACCCTGGCTGTCGAAGAACATGATGTCGACGGAGTCCGGCACACCAGGGGTCGTCCGGATCATGATCCCGCCGGCACTGCCCCGCGCGGTCTGCTGCCGGGCCACGGGCAGCGGTACGTTCTCCAGGTCCCGTACGTCGATGGCGCTCGTCTGCAAGGCGGAGATCACCGCCCGCTTGAGCGCACGGGCGCCTCGCGAGTGGTCGCGGGCCGTGGTGACCGTGGACCCCTTCTTGAGGGTCGTGGCGTAGGCGCCGGCGAGACGGACGACGAGCTCCGGCGTGATCTCCACGTTCAGGATCCCGGACACACCGCGCGCGCCGAAGAGATGCGCCTGGCCTCTGTTCTCCCAGATGACCGACGTGTTGACGAAGGCACCAGCTTCGATCGTCTTGAACGGGTAGACCCGCACATTGCCCTGCACGATCGATTCTTCACCGATCAGGCACTCGTCACCGATGACCGCGCCGTCCTCGATCCGGGCCGCACGCATGATGTCGGTGTTCTTTCCGACGACACAGCCACGAAGATTGCTGTGCTGACCCACGTACACGTTGTCGTGTACGACAGTCCTGTCCAGAAAAGCCCCGGCCTTCACGACGACGTTCGAACCGATGACGGTGTACTCACGGATTTCGGCCCCGGCCTCGACCTTGGCGTAGTCACCGATGTACAGCGGCCCGCGGAGAACCGCGTCTGGGTGCACCTCGGCACCCTCGGCCACCCACACGCCCGGCGACAGCTCGAAGCCGTCGATCTCGACGTCGACCTTGCCCTCCAGGACATCGGCCTGCGCCTTCACATAGCTCTCATGGGTGCCGACATCCTCCCAGTAGCCTTCAGCGACAAAGCCGTAGACCGGCTTGCCCTCCTTCATCAGCTGCGGAAAGACATCGCCGGACCAGTCGACGGGAACATCGGCCTCGACATAGTCGAAAACCTCGGGCTCCATGACATAGATGCCCGTATTCACCGTGTCGGAGAAGACCTGCCCCCAGGTCGGCTTCTCAAGGAAACGCTCGACCTTTCCCTCTTCGTCGACGATGGTGATGCCGAATTCCAGCGGATTAGGCACACGGGTCAGACAGACCGTGACCAGCGCGCCCTTTTCCTTGTGGAAATTGATCAGCTCGGTGAGGTCGAAGTCGGTCAGGGCATCACCGGAGATCACGAGGAAGGCATCGTCCTTCAACGCCTCTTCGGCGTTCTTGACGCTTCCGGCGGTACCGAGTGGCTTCTCCTCATTGGCATACGAGAGCTCCATCCCGAGCTCTTCGCCGTCACCGAAGTAGTTCTTGACCAGCGAGGCCAGGAACTGCACGGTGACTACGGTCTCATTGAGCCCATGCCTTTTGAGCAGCCTGAGCACATGCTCCATGATCGGTCGATTGACCACGGGCAACAGTGGCTTGGGCATACTTGAGGTCATGGGGCGAAGGCGTGTGCCTTCGCCTCCGGCCATCACGACGGCCTTCATGTCGGAAGCGTCCTCCTCTGCGAGACGACGGTCTAGCCGACTTCACCAGTCCAGATTGTCCCGCACTTTTGCGCAACGGGCCATCGAGCGACTGTTACCGCCCAATCGGCAAGGTCAGTCGGCCATGGCGTCCGCACGCAGTAGGCGGCGGACTTGTACCACGTAGAGGACTCCTGCCCACCAGTAGAGCGTTGTACCCCATCCTGCGAACGCCCATCCGAAAATAGCTGCGAGTGACGGAAGCCAACCGCTTCCGTCACTGAGCAGCAACAACGGGAACGCGTACATCAGGTTGAACGTAGCCGCCTTGCCCAGGAAGTTCACCTGCAGCGGCGGATAGCCGTGCCGTCTGAGGATGCCGACCACCACGAGCAGTACCAGCTCTCGCGCCAGCAGTACGGCGGTCAACCAGATTGGCAGAATCTCACGCCAGGTGAGTCCGACGAGAGTCGAGAGAATGTAGAGCCGGTCCGCGGCGGGATCGAGGAGCCGGCCAAGACTGCTGATCTGGTTCCAGCGGCGCGCGAGCTTGCCGTCCAGGTAGTCGCTGATCCCACTCAGCATCAGCACCAGAAGCGCCCAGCCGTCGCTCTTGGGGCCACCGAACTCGGGCCTGAGGATCAACCACAGGAAGACGGGTACGCCGACCAGGCGCGCCATGCTGAGGATGTTCGGGATGGTGAGCACCCGCTCTGTCTGGACGCGGGTCTCCTGGACCTCCACCCGGGGGCCTCCTGTGGGAAAACGTGCCGATGATGCCCCCTGACCTTACCCCAACGCAAAAAAGCTCTGGCTCTTGGGCTGCATGCCCAAGAGCCAGAGCTCTAAAAGGAGTTCGGCGGTGTCCTACTCTCCCACAGGGTCCCCCCTGCAGTACCATCGGCGCTGTAAGGCTTAGCTTCCGGGTTCGGAATGTAACCGGGCGTTTCCCTCACGCTATGACCACCGAAACACTATGAAACAATCAACCGCACCACACCCCGCATAACCCAGGAGTGTG
>NZ_JBXVPZ010000374.1:0-9872 GCF_057961495.1 Streptomyces sp. P5F9
GTAGCGCGCTATAGGGGACATGGCCGCCAGGCGTAGCGGAAAATGCCGCCGCCGGCGTCGGCCCCGTCGGGCTCCTGCGGGTGGCGAGCGGGGACGGGAGCGTGGTGGGGGCATGGCAGGCGGAGGCGCGGGACCGGGTCGGCGCGGGACCGGGTCGGCACGGCTCTGGATCGATCCGGCTTGGCCGGCTCGGCCTGGCGTGGCACGAGGGCTGGTCGGCCAGCCCGTGGGCTTGCTGCGGGGAGGGGGGCGAGCCGGGCGACAGCATGGCGGGAGGCCGGCTCCACGCGGCACGACGTGGGACCGGCTCGGCGCAGGAGCGAGTCGGCTCGGCACCGGCTCCACTCAGCACGGCGCCAGGCCGGATCGGCACCGTTCGGCCCGTCACCGCGCAACGCGGGACCGAGTCAACCTGCCCCATCGACCCGCTGCGGATGGCGAGCCGGGCGAGGTTTGACGGGCGGAGTGGCAGGCCGACCCGGAGAGCGGCACGAGGAGTTCGTGCGTGCCGCGGGGATCGGTGCGGATGTGCCGGTTGTCCCGGTCCACGACTTCCTCGCCGCCGGAGCACAGGGCGAGACTCTAGGTCTTCGACCGCTGCCACTCCAGGTGCCCGGTCCACGGAGCGCGGCCGTCCGGCACCTTGGTCCCGCTCGCGCTGTGCAGGCCGGTGAAGACCTCGTCCCAGGCACTCACGGAGGAGACGGTCAGAGCTTGGCTCCAGGAAGACACACCTCGTCCTATCCACCCGAATCCGGCGATGCTCATGACAGCGGAGCGCCCCGTTTCCCACTCCTGTGATCGAGTTCACGCCCCCGGGATCGAACTTTTGGACCGGTCCCGCATCTTGTTCTCGTTGACAGCACCCCCTCCGGAAGCGAGCTCCCCCATGTCCGTGTCTCGTCGCTTTCTCGCCCCCGTGGTCCTGCCGGCCGACCCGTCCTGTTCCGTCCTGCGCGACGCCGTGGTCGACGTCGACGCGGACGGCCGCGTCTCCTACTGCGGTCCGGCGGCCACCGCTCCCCCGCTCCCGGCCGGCGTCCCCCTCACCTCGCTGTCCGGCATCCTCGCTCCCGGCCTGGTCAACACCCACGCGCACTCCCCGATGACCCTCCTGCGCGGACTCGGCGGCGACCTCCCGCTGGCGTCCTGGCTCCAGGACGCCGTCTGGCCCGCCGAGGCCCGCATGCGCCCCCGCGACGCCCACGCGGGCATGCTGCTCGGCTGCGTCGAGATGCTGCGCTACGGCGTGACGACCAGCGCCGAGATGTACGCGCACGCCGAGCAGGTGGCCGACGCGGCACTCGACGCCGGGAGCCGGGTCCTGATCGCGCCCGCCTACTTCGACCGGCCCGGCGACGACTGGCACACCGATCTCGCGGCCATCGGCAAGTGGATCGACACGGACGGCCTGCGCTTCGGGCCCGGTGAGCGCGTCGAGCTCTGCTACGGACCGCACTCCGCCTACACCCTGCCGCCCGAGGCACTGCGGGCCACGGCGGAGGAGGCGGCACAGCGCGGCGCCCTGGTGCACATCCACGTCGCGGAGACCCTCGCCGAGGACGTCGCCCAGCGGGAGTCGCACGGTTCGGTTCCCCAACTGCTCAAGGAGACCGGGCTGTTGGACGGCCGGCTGCTCGCCGCCCACGCCGTGCATCTGTCCGCCGACGACATCCGGCTGCTCGCCCAGGCGGGTGCCGGTGTCGCGCACTGCCCGGGCTCGAACGCCAAACTCGCCTCCGGTACGGCCGACCTGCACGCCCTGCGCGCCGCGTCCGTCGCCGTCGGTCTCGGTACCGACGGGCCCGCGAGCAACGACGACCTCGACCTGTGGGAGGAGGCCCGCCTCGCGATGATGTTCTGCCGTCTCGCCACCGCCGACGCCATGGCCCTCACCGCCGCGGACGCCTTCCTCATGGCGACCTCGGCCGGCGCCGCGGCCCTGGGCCGGACCGACATCGGTGCCCTCCGCCCGGGAAACTGGGCGGACATGATCCACCTCTCCGTGGACGGGCCCCACTTCGCCGCGGGCCTCGACGTCGAGGACGGCCGGCTGCTCGCCAACCTCATGTGGGCGGCCGGTTCCCGCGCGGTCCAGGACGTCTGGGTCGCGGGCGAGCCCGTCGTCGTGGACGGCGAGACGGTGAAGGTGGACCGTATCGCCGCCCAGCACGCCGCCGCGGAGGCCGCCGCACGCATCGCATGACCTGACCTCAGGCGTGTGGACCGTTCCTGTTCCCGCTCGACCCCTACGGGAGGCGTCATGGCATCGGCAGCCCTCACCCCGCCGGCCCTCATCGGACGATCGGCCGAACTGGCCGTCATCGACGGGCACTTCGACACCGCCCGGGCCCGGGGAGCCGCGCTGATGCTGACCGGGGAGCCCGGGGTGGGCAAGACCGCGCTGCTGGAGGCCGCGGCGCCGCGCGCGTCCGGGGCGGGTTTCCGGGTGCTGCGAATCTCCGGCTGCCCGTTCCAACGAGGCGTCAGTTTCTCGGCGCTGAACCAGCTGCTCCAACCGCTGGCCGAGGGAATCCCTGCGCTGCCCGCACGGCAGGCGGAGACCCTCCAGGCGGTCCGCGGACTGTCCGAGGAGCAGCCGACCGAACTGCTGGCCATCGCGAACGCCGTGCACGCCCTGCTGGAACGGTCCACCGCCGAGACCGGTCCGCTCGCACTGATCGTCGACGACGTGGCCTGGGTGGACCGGCCCAGCGCCACGGTCCTGGGCACCCTCGCCCGCGCCCTGCGCACCGGCCCGATCGCCCTGCTGGGCGCGTCCCGGACCGGCGACGAGTCCTTCCTCAGCAACATCGGGATACCCGAGTACGAGGTCCGGCCGCTGGACGACGTCTCGGCGAACGCGCTGGTGGCCGAGCGGTTCCCCGCGATGACGCCCAGGGTCAGACGGCGGCTGGTCGCGGAGGCCCGGGGCAACCCCCTCGCGCTGCTCGAACTGCCCGTCCCCCTCAACGACTTGCAGCAGCGGGAGCGGGGGACCCTGCCCGCCGTACTGCCGTTGACCGAGCGCCTCAAGGGCATCTTCTCCACCCGGGTCGCCGCGCTCCCGGCCGCGACCCGGAAGCTGCTGCTGCTCGCCGTGCTGGACGGTTCGGGTGAACTGCACATCCTCCAGCGGGCGTCGGGCGGTCGGGACGGTCTCGCCGGGCTGTCCCCCGCCGAGCGCGCCGGGCTCGTCCAGGTCGACGGTGTCACCGGCAGGCTGGAGTTCCGGCATCCGCTGACCCGTTCCGCGGTGCTGGATCTGTCGACCAGCGAGGAGCGCCGGGCGGCTCAACTGGCCCTCGCCGCCGAGCTTCCCGAGGGCTCCGAGCACCGGGCGCGGCACCTCGCCGACGCTGCCGTCGGCCCCGACGACCAGGTCGCCGCCCTGCTGCACGAGGTGGCGTACAACACCCTGCGCCGCGGTGACGCGGTCGGCGCCATCACCACCCTGCTGCGCGCCTCCGAGTTGAGCGCGACCGGCACGGACAAGGGCCGCCGGCTGGCGGAGGCGGCCTGCCTCGGCGCCAACATCACCGGCGATCTGCGCAATGTCCGCGCGCTGCTCGACAACGCCGACCACGCCGACCCGTCGGGCGTAGGCTCCCTCGCCGCCGCCACCGCCGCGGCCAGTCACCTCCTCAACGGCGAGGGCGACGTGGACACCGCCCACCGGCTGCTCATCCGCGCCATCGAGGCCCATACGTGGCCCGACGACACGGAGATGGTCGAGGACATCTTCCGTGAAGCCCTCAACACCCTTCTCATGGTGTGCTTCTACGGCGGCCGGCCGGAACTGTGGCGCTCCTTCGAGGACATCGTGAAGCGACGGCGTCCGCCCACGTCGGGCCGTCTGCTGCCGGTGATCCTGGGCACCTTCGGCGATCCGGCGTACGGCGCGCTGCCCTTCCTCGACCGGCTCGACGGCCTCATTTCCGGACTGCACCAACAGCCCGACCCCGTACGGGTCTTCGGCATCGCGCTCTCCTCCTCCTACATCGACCGCCTCCCGGGCTGCCGGGGCGCGCTGCGCCGGATCATCGACGACGGCCGCGACGGCGGGGCCGTGGCCCTGGCGATCCAGGCGCAGTTCCTGCTGGGCAACGACGCCTACGCGGGCGGCCACCAGTGGGACGACCTGCTGGAGATCACCGAAGAAGGCCTCGCCTGGTGCGCGACGTACGACTACCGTCTGACGGCCTCAACGGGCCACTTCCAGCGCGGACTTGTGGCCGCCGCGCGCGGCGACGGCAGCACCGCCCGCGAGATCGCGGACCGGCTCGTGTCCTGGGGCAACCCGCGCGGACTGGGCGCGCTGCGGGTCTACGCCTCGCACATCCGGGCCCTTTCGGCGCTCGGCGGCGCGGACTTCGACGCCGCCCACCGCCTGCTGCGCGCCCTGGTCACACCCGGCGAGGTGCCGCGGTTCATGCCGCACGCGCTGTGGCTCCTGCTGGACTTCACCGAGGCCGCCGTGCACACCGACCACCACGCGGAGGCGGCCGCGCACATCGCGGCGGTCCGCAGGACCGACATCCCTTCGGTCTCACCCCGATTGGCCATGCTGGCGGACGCCGCCGAGGCGATGGCGGACCCGAACGTCATCGACCACGACCTGTTCGAGGCGGCCATCGCCACGGCCGGTGCCGAGCGCTGGCCGTTCGACTGGGCGCGGATCTGCCTGGCCTACGGCGAGCGACTGCGCCGGGCCAGGGCGGGCGGCGCGGCCCGGGTGCACCTGGACGCGGCGCTCGGCACGTTCGAGCGGCTCGGCGCCGCCCCGTGGAGTGCGCGGGCGGCCAACGAGCTGCGGGCGAGCGGGATTCCCGTCAAGCCGTTCCAGTCCGTCGAGCCGGACGGCCGGGACCGGCACGCGCTGCTGACGCCGCAGGAGCGGGTGGCGGCCCAACTGGCCGCCACCGGGCTGACGAACAAGCAGATCGCCGCGCAGCTCTTCCTGTCGCCGCGCACGGTGGCGGCCCATCTCCGCAGTGTCTTCCGGAAGTTGAACGTCACCTCACGGGGCGGCCTGCGCGACGCGCTGACCGGCCCCATGCCGTGACGCCTCCCGCTCAGCCCGCGTCGGGTTCCGACTGCCAGGTCCAGTTGGGGCGTTCGTAGGCCACCTCGAAGCCGAGGCGGAGCATGTTGCGCAGGGAGCTGTTGTGGGTGCCGGGCTGCTCGGCGCCGGTCTCGGCGACGAGGACACGGCACCCCAACTCCCGTGCTGTGCGCGCCCGGGCGGCGAGCAGGGCGGTCTGCCCACCGCGCCCCCGGGCGTGGGGGAGTACGGCGCCGGCGAACATCTGCGCCGTGTCACCGCGGACGAGCATGGTGCCGGTGCCGACCAACTCGCCCTCCAGCCACGCCCCGTAGGGATGCCAGCCCGGCCGGGACACGGTCGCGGCGCCCATCTCGGCGTAGTGCTCGACGGGTGTTCCGAAGGCGCGCATCATCACCGTGCCCCATTCCAGGGCGTGTTGGGCCTCCAGCGGGGTGACGCTGATGCCGTCGGGCGGTACGTCCAGGGCGTCGGCGCGGGTGACGGCCTCCTCGGTCGTGCCGACGAGCTTCGCCCAGGACGAGGACTGGACGATGCCTTCCCGCTCGCAGATCTCCGGCCAGTCCTCTGGCAGGAAGGCGGGCGCTATCTGGAAGGTGGCCTGCGGGGTACCCGCCGCACGGTAGAAGTCGCAGACGTCTTCGACGAGTTGGGCGGTGACGGGGGCGGTGATGCCGAAGCCGAGGGCTTTGCTCCAGAAGCGGGTGATGTCGTCGCGCATCGACAGCACCACGCCGCCGCCGATCCTCGTGGCGGTCATGCCCAGCGCGGTGCGGACGGGTTCGGGGGTCTCCGTCTGGAATCGGTAGAGGGCCTCCGCCTCGGACTGCTCGGCGACGGACGGCTGGACGACGGTGGTCATAGATCTGTTTCCCTCTCGGGTTCGCCCGGCTTCCCTCGGGAAGCCACGCGGACAGCCCGCCTGTGAACAGGCGGGCTGAAGCGGGGAGTTGACATGTGGTCAGGGATGGGACATCAGGCCTGGTGGGCCGCCGCCTGCTTGATCAGGTCGGCCACCGCCGCGGGCTGGGACACGTAGACGGCGTGGCTGCCCGCGGCCTCGGCCACGGTGGCTCCGGCGCGCTCGGCCATCTGGTGCTGGACCGGCGGCGGGATCATGTGGTCGTCGGTCGCGACGAGGTACCAGCTGGGCTTGGCCCGCCAGGCAGGCTCCGTGATCGGTCCGTTGAGCGCGTCGAGGCCCCACGGAACCTGCGAGTCGGCGAGGAACGCGGCGTCCTCGGCCGGCAGGTCGCCCGCGAAGGACGCGGCGAACTTGTCCCGGTCCAGGAAGAGGAAGCCGTCGACCGGCGGCAGGATCGGCGGCACGGGCGCGCCGGGCGCGGGGTCGGCGACCAGCGTGCCGACGGACTCGTCCTTGTCCGGCGCGAAGGCGGCGATGTAGACGAGCGCGGCGACACCGTCGTGGCGGCCTGCCTCGGTGATCACGGCGCCGCCGTAGGAGTGGCCGACGAGGACGGCCGGGCCGTCGAGGGCGTCGAGGGCCCGCTGGGTGACGGCCACGTCCTCGACGAGGGACAGGGTCGGGTTCTGCACGACGCTGACGTTGTAGCCGTCCTGGGTGAGCAGGCGGTGCACGGACTGCCAGCCGGAACCGTCGACGAATCCGCCATGCACGAGAACGATGTTCTTCACGGCACTCATGCCGATGCTCCTTGTTTGTCGGAAACCCTGCGGGCAGGTCCAAACTAGGCCGGGCCGCCCGCCGGGGCTTCGACCAAATGACCTAGTTGCCCATGGCCTGGTTGCCGGCAGGGGTCCCGTCGCCTCCGGCGGGGGCCTCGACGAACGCCGTCACCGCCTTCGCGAAGGCCTCGGGTTCCTCCAGGTGACCGAAGTGCCCGCTGTTCTCCAGGATCACCAACTCCGAGCCCGGGATGAGCTCGTGCAGCTCCTCCGCCCAGCGCACCCCGCAGATGACGTCGTGGCGGCCGACGAGGACGAGGGCCGGCACGGTGAGCGAGCCGAGGTCGCCGCGGTCGTCGATGACGTCCGGGGTGAGGTCGTCGTCCAGCCCGGAGATATAGGTGGCCACCACGGCGGCCCTCGCGGGGCCGAACTCGTCCTCCCGGCCCCAGAAGTCGGCGAAGTACGCGGGGAAGATCCCCCGCGCCACGGCGGTCATCTGGGCGTCGTCGGAGATGGTGGGGATGCTCTGGAACGCTCCAACGACCTCGCGGAGCCCCGGGTTGTCGGCGTGCCGGGCGGCGAACTCCTGCACCTTGCGCATGGCCTCGGCGCCGTGCTCGGGACCGGTCACCGGCGCGCTGTCGTAGAGGATCACGCCGGCGACGCGGTCGGGGTGGTGCAGGGCGTGGTACTGGGCGACGAAACCGCCGTGCGAGTGTCCGAGGAGGTGCACCTCGGGGACGCCGAGGTGCTCGATCAGCGCCGCGAGGAAGCGGCTGTAGCGGGCCCGCGTGTAGCCGTGCGGGTGGGAGGGCAGCCGGTCGGAGGCGCCGGTGCCGATGGGCTCCGGGTAGACGACCGTGAGGTGCTCCTCCAGCGAGGGCATGCGCAGGTAGTCCCAGAAGATGCCCGGCCCGCCGGAGTGCGCGATGCAGACCGGTCCAACGCCGTGGACGTGGTAGCTCTGCGTGACCCCGTCGATCTCGACGGTGTGGGTCCCGGTGGCGAGCGGGTCGGTCGATGGGGTGGTGCTCATGGGATCTCCCTGTTCGGCATACGGCGATGACAGGGACAGGACGCGGGAGAAAGCACGAAGTTCGAAATGATTGATGTGACGCCGGTCATACAACGAGGGCGCGCGGGACGGGCACCGGCCGGGGATGCACGAGACGCAGCCGGTGCACCCGTCCGGCACCGTCCAGATTCATCAGCCAGGCCACGGCGGGCGGGCAGTGGTCGGGGTCGTCGTCGGGGTTGCTGATGTCCATCTCCCAGACGACGAGCGACCGCCCGGCCACGGCGTGCGCGAGATGCTGCCGTACGCCAGCCTCCAGATCGCACTCCATCCCGCGCACCAACAGGCTTCTGCCGCCCACCGGTTGGTTCCCCCGCACGAGCGCGGCCTCGGGCGACCAGCGCTCGGTGAGCAGCTTCCCGAAGTGCCCGCTCTCGGCCGCGCGCAGCGTCTCGCGCGCCTCGATCCGGCTGGCCCGCGTGCGCCGCCCGACGTCACCGTGCGGGGCGTCGGCCGTGGCGGCGAGGGCCAGCGCGAGCTTGGCCCGCCCCTGACTGAGCCGGCTGCGGACCGTTCCAACGGGCACCCCGCAGGCCTCGGCGATCTGCTCGTACGACGTGACACCGACACTGAAATGCCGCAGCACGAGCGGCAACCGCAGCACGGGAGACAACTCTTCGACGGCCTCCCAGATCCAGTCCCGCAGGGCGTGCCGCTCCAGCCACCGCTCAGGACCGGACTCCGTGACGGGCACATGCAGATCGTCGAGCGGCCGAAGATCGACGGTCCCCCGCAGCAACGAACGGGCCTCGTTGCGCACGATCATCCGCAACCAGGCCCCCACGGCCTCCGGGTCGCGCACATCCCCCACGCGCCGGAGGGCGGTCAGCGCCGCGTCCTGCACCACGTCGTCGACATCGGGCCCCGGCCCCAGCACACTCACCGCGACGGCCCGCATCCCGGCCCGGTGCCGCTCCAGCAGCAGCCCCAGGGAGGCAATGTCCCCGGCCTGCGCGGCCAGGGTGAGCGCCGCGTCCTCGATGCGCGTGATCTCACCCGGGTTCCGGCTGCTCATGCTGCCCCTCTTCCGGCGCCACCGTCGTCCGTACGACCGTAAGGGGCGCGTGCCGTGACGTCACATCGCGCGGACGCCCGACGGGTCCGGCGTCGCACCAGGTGCCCATTGCGGACGCCCGGGTCCCGCACACCGTCGATACGCCCCGGGCCAAGGAAGTTCAGCGACGGTTCAAGGACTTGGACCGGTCCCTACGACGGTTGCGGGCACGCCCAGTTGACGACCGAAGGGGGTCAGCAACTGCTCAGCGCCCCCGACCGGGCTCTCTTACCGCACGTACCGCGCCGGTGTTGCCGCCCCGCACGCCCGCCGGCGGGGTCGCGTCGACGATCCGCCCGCTGTGCCGACGGAAGGAGACGAACTTGGTCACGGCCTGGAGGAGGTTCGCGCAGGCCAGAGCGGTCCACAGCCCGGTCAGTCCCGCCGTGTCGGCGACCGGCACGGCGAGGGCCGCGAGCACCCCGAACCACACCGCCGTGGACACCAGGCTCGGCACCGTGCGCTTGAGTCCGACGAGTCCGAAGCCCGCCACGGCCTGCAGGGCATCGGTGACGACCACCGCGAGGACCAGCGGCAACAGCCGTACGACCTGGTCCGCGAGCCCCTGATCCCTGGTGAACAGGCCGATCACCGGGTCCCGCAGCACGACCAGGACGGACCCCAGCACCACGACCGCGCACAGGGCGACCCCGATCCCGGCGTCCACACTGCGCCGGACGCGCGCGAGGTCGCGTTCCTCCGCGTACCCGGCGATCAACGGCACCGTGGCCTGCCCGACCGCCACGGCGGCGGTGAAGACGACGTTCACCAGGGACTCGGAGACGCTGTGCACGGCGGCGCTGTCGGTGCCGATCCGGGCTGCGGCGAAGGTCAGCACGCCCAGCACGGAGAACTTCACCAGCACGGTCGCGCCGAGCGGCACCCCGACCCGGGCCAGCCGCAGCACCTCGCGTGGATCGGGCCTGCCGGGCCGGATCGGCCGCCCGGCGAGCACGGTCCGCCGACGCAGCGCGTACTGATTGAGCCCGGCCCCGACCGCGCTGGAGCCGAGCATGGCCACCCCGGCC
>NZ_JBXVPZ010000375.1:0-9847 GCF_057961495.1 Streptomyces sp. P5F9
CTCCACCACCACCCGGGCCCCCGCACCACCGGCACTACCCGCACCACTGGCACCACCGGCACCACCCGCACCACCGGCGGCCAACCGTCATGAGCGCCCCCCGACGCCGGCCGCAGGCCACCGTCACCGCTGTCCTCCGGCGGCTGCCACCCCAGACCCTGCGCGGCCGGCTCTCCCTCGTGGCGCTGCTCACGGCCGCGTTGCTGATGGTGGTGCTCACCGTGGCGTTCAACTCCGTCGCCGGGCACCGGCTGCGGCATCAGGCGGACGACGAGTTGCGCACCCGTGCCGCCGCCGTCGCGACGACCGTCGACACCAGCGGCACGACGGTACGGGTGCTGGAGACGTCCCACGACGACCTCCTCGACGCCAACGTGTGGATCTACGCCGGCCGGCACCTGCTCGAACAGCCGCCGGCCGCAGGCCCGTTGACCCGGGTCGCAGACACGCTCGCCGCGCGGGGCGGGCAGCGCTGCGTCACCACCACGGTCGATCGCCCCCTGCGCCTGTGCTCCCACCCGGTACCCGGAGCGGGCGGCCGGGCCACGGTGGTCACCGCGCTGGACCTCTCCCCCTACCGGAGTTCGGCCGACACCCTGCTCCTGGGTTCGCTCGCGCTGGACGTCGTCATGCTCGCCTGCACCTACGCCCTGACCCGGCTGGCCGTCGGCCGCGCGCTGCGCCCCGTCCGCACGATGACCGACCAGGCCACCCAGTGGAGCGCGACCGCCTCCGAGGAACGGTTCGGCAGCATGCGGCATCCGGCCGAACTCGCCCGTCTCGGCGGGTCGTTGGACGCCCTGCTGGACCGTATCCGCACCCTTCTGCGCCACGAACGTCAGCTCACCGGCGAGCTCTCGCACGAGCTGCGCACACCGTTGAGCCGGATCATCGCCGAGCTCGACTGGTGGCAGGCCCGCCCCCGCACGCCCGATCAGACCCGCGCCACCCACCAGGTCATCGCGGATGCCGCCGAGTCCATGCGCAGCATCTGCGACACCCTCCTGGACGACGCCCGCGACGGCACCCTCACCGCACCGGGCACGGCCGAGGTCCTGCCCGTACTGCGCGCCCTGGCCGAAGTCCCGTACGCACCAGGGCACTTGACGATCACGGTGGCCGGACCGCACCTCGTGGCCGGAGTACCGCCCGCCCTCCTCGAACGCATCGTCAGCCCGCTCCTCGGCAACGCCTGCCGCTACGCCGAGTCCGTCGTCACCGTCCGCGCGTACCGCGCACCCGGCGGCGCACCGGATGGCGTACGCGTCGACATCGTGGACGACGGCCCCGGCGTACCGCCCCCGTTCGCCGGACAGCTCTTCGAGCCCGGCCGTCGCGCGGATCCCGGCGACGGCCACGGCGGCGCGGGCCTCGGACTGCCGCTGGCGCGCCGCCTGGCCCGCTCCGCGGGCGGCGAGGTGACGTACGACGCCGGGCACGCACCCGGCGCACGGTTCGTGGTCGATCTGCCCGCCGGATGACCGTGCCGCGCGCTCACGCCACGGCGTCGTGCCGGATGTCCCTGCGGGAGACGGCGAGATAGCCGACGAAGCCGAGGATGGCCACCGTCCAGGACAGGGTGACCGGACCGAGTCCCCAGGCGAGACCGCCCCGTTGGTGACCGACAGCCATCCAGTCGGCGACGGACGCACCGAGCGGGCGGGTGAGGACGTACGCCGCCCAGAACGCGGCCACCGCGTTCAGCTTGCCCCACCGGTGTGCGACGGCCGGAACCGCGATCGCGACGCCGTACAGGACGGCGGAGCCCAGATAGCCGAGACCGATCGTGGCGGTGAGGTCCCCGCAGGCCGTGCCCAGCGCGAACGTGGCGAGCACGGCGGCCCAGTAGAAGGCCTCGCGGCGCCGGGTGTGGATGCTGTGGATCGACAGGGTGCCCTCGCCGCGGTACCAGAGGACGAAGACGGCGGCCAGGACCACCATGAAGAACGGTGTCGAGAGCGCGTACGGCACACCGAGGCCGACGTGCAGGACGTCGGCGGCCATCGTGCCGAACACGCTGACCATGACGATCGCCGTCCAGTAGACCCAGGCCACGTACCGCCGCACGGCGAACTGCGCCGCCAGGGCGGCCACCAGCGCGATGCCGCCGAGGCCGACGGCGGGGATCGGGCCGAACGCGTGGGCCAGGAAGTCGGAGGCCGTCTCCCCCATGCCCGTCGTCAGCACCTTGATGATCCAGAAGTAGACGGTCACCTCCGGCACCTTGCTCGCCGCGTGCCGGATGCGGCGCGAGGGCCGGTCGTGAGTGAGGTGATCAGTCGTCATGGAAGGCACGATGACATGGGGCCGGGCAGTTGCCCCAGACCCCTTTGCCAGAGTTTTGGGGCTTCCGGTGCTTGAGTTGCCCGAGGCCCCTCCGAGCCTGAACACAACCTGAACGCGGTGGCCAATGCGCTGGTCAGGGGCGCGTTTCGGGTGGTACACGCGGCGCGACAGCGAGGGCCGCCGCGCCGCGTGGACGGTGTTCCTGACGGAACTCGCCGCCGCCGCGACCCCTATCCGGGAGCGACGGCGCGGCCGGTCTGCGGCGAGATCATCCCGGCGCACAGGTTGCGGGCTGCCAGGCCCTGCGCGATGCGCGGGATCGCCGCGACCGTGTTGGCGGGCCAGTCGTGCATGAGGATGATCTGGCCGTTGGTGAGCCGGGCGGCCGCCGCGACGATCGCGTCGGTGCTCGCGCCGTTCCAGTCCTGGGAGTCGACGTCCCAAATGATCTCTTTCAGACCGTACTTGGCCTCTACGGCCTTCACCGTCGCGTTGGTCTCTCCGTACGGCGGCCGGAAGAGCTTGGGGGTGCCGCCGCCCGCGGCCGCGACGGCCTGCTGGGTCCGGGAGATCTCCGAGTCGATCGTCGCCTGGGTCTGCTGGGTCAGGTGCGGGTGGGTGTAGCTGTGGTTGCCGACCCACATGCCGGCGGCGACCTCCGCCCTGACCTGCGCCGGGTAGGCGGCCGCGTACTGGCCCTCGTTGAACGTCGTGGCCCGAAGGCCGTTCTGCTTCAGGGCGTTGAGCAGGGCGGGTGTGTTGCCGGACGGGCCGTCGTCGAAGGTGAGCCCGACGTACCCGCTGCAAGTGGCGGCCTGAGCTGGGGTGTTCAAGCCGACGGCGAGGGTGCCCGCGGCGGCCAGGGCGACGACGGCCGGCGTGGCGACCAGGGGTCGTAGGGAACGTAACGAGAAGTGCGGTGCGGATGCCATGTGAAGTAGTCCTCCAGACTTGGGAGTTGGGGGGCGGTCAGCTCGCCGTGCAGGAGACCGTGGGCCAGGTCCAGTTGCCGTTCGCCTGGATGGTGGCGCCCCAACTGTTGCCGGCGCCGTTGGGTTTGGCGGTCAGCACCTGTGAACTCGGGTACGTGGCCGCGGTGTTCCAGGTGGAGAGGACCTTCGCGGGCGACGGGACGTTCATCGTCACGGTCCAGTCGCTGGAACCGGTGACCGAGACGTTGAGGTTGTACCGGTCGCTCCACTGCTGGCCGGCGGACAGAGTCGCGGTGCAGCCGCTGCCGCCGCCGCCCGAACTCGTCCCGCCCAGCGTGATGTTGGAGTTCCCGCTGCTCTGGTAGCCCTCGGTCGCGAGGATCATGTAGTAGCTGAAGCTGCCGAGCGGCATCCCGGCGCGGGCCCAGGCGTCGAAGTGGTTGCCGGTGGTGATGGTGCCGCCGGTGCGCTTCGTCTGCCGGACGCTCCAGTACTGGTCGAAGGTCTTCGTGCCCTCCACCGAGGGGGCGTTGTAGCGCGTGGTCTTGTAGATGTCGTAGGTGCCGCCGTCGCTGGTGACGGTGCCCATGTACGTGCCCGTGGGCCGGTAGGTGCCCCAGTTGTCGACGATGTAGTACTCGACGAGCGGGTTCGACGTCCAGCCGTACAGCGACAGATAGCCGTTGCCGGACGGGTTGAAGGTCCCCGAGTACGTCACGCTGCGGCGGCCGCCGGTGCTCCAGCCCTTGCCGGCGACGAAGTTGCCGGTGTTGCTCCACGTGGTGCTGTAGTTGCCGCCGGAGCCGAGGTTCATGGAGACCGAACCCTGGGTGTCGGTCCAGAACGAGTAGTAGTAGCCGTTGTTGGTGCCGGTCTGGTTCGTGGTGACGACCGTGTCGGCACTGGCGGTGCCGGGCAGGGTCATCGCCGCCAGGAGTGCCAGCAGCAGGGTGCAGGCACCGCTGACCAACAGCCTGAAGCGGTTCGTCGTGCGTGCGGGTGTGTTGTCCATGGCGCGTCAGTGTTGGCCTGCCCCTGTCAACTGTCAATAGTTTCGGTATCGAATACGAAAGATTCGACACTCGCCGGCATATAAAGATTAACCGAACCTCCCAGCTCACAGGCGTAATTGAACGATTCACGCCAGGAGGCCACTTATGGATCGCCGACAATCAAGATCCTACCGTCGAATGTTTTCGCTCGAATGTTTCGAAGAATTTCCCGATCATGCGGACCGCTATCCATCGTCGCCGAAGTCACCGAGTCCGCACGGCAGTTGGGCGCCCGGTGCTGTCCGTGGGGCACGGGCGGCATCACGTCCTGGTGGTCGCCGGCCCGCACCCCGACGAGCCGGTCGGCGGCGCGACCGCGCTCGTGCCGGCGGGGCAAGTGGCGTGCGGAGAACGGCTGTTCGCGGCGACCGACCCCGCCGTCGTCACCTGGGACGTCGTCCTGTGCCTCGACCCGGACGGCGCGGCCGTGAGCGAGGCCGGCACCCAAGGCGTGCCGGGCACGGGCGCCGCCACCCTGCGGAGCTACTACCGCACCACCTACCGCCCGATCGCGGCCGAGCAACCGGAGTGGGCCCCGATCGTCGCGCGCCGACTCCCGGAGAGCGAGGCCCTGTTCTAGACGATCGACGCCCTACGACCGTTCCTCCAGTGCTCGTTCCACAGCACCGATGTGGGCGGCAGCTGGGTCCAGTTGACCCGCGACCTCCCCGAACTGGCCGCGCCCTTCCGCACATCCGCCGCGGAACTCGGCATCCCGCTCCAGCACGGCACATACGACGCCCTGTACTGGGAGAACCCCAGCCCCGCGGTCCACGTCCTGCCCCCGCCGGACAACACCGCACGCCGGGCGGCCGGTTCGGAGAACATCGGCGCGTCCACCTGGTGCGCACCCCTGCGGTACGGCGGCGTCACCGCGATCGTCGAAGTCCCCATGTGGGCAAGCGACTTGGCCGAGGACCTGGCCCCGCACCCGGACGCCGAACACGCCCTGCGCGACCTGGCCGACCTGGTCCTGGACGGCGGCCGCCAGGTGACCGCCGTACTCGAAAAGGCACGCGCCTTCCCGCCACCGCCCCGACACGACCCGCTCAGACGCGTGGTGGAGTGGATGGCCGACGGCCTCTACGACATGGTCGCCAACTCCTGGGAACCACTGGCCCGTCAGGCCGCGACCGCGCCGGCCGACGACGACCCGCGGCGCTTGACGACGGCCCAGGTCGCGGCCCTGAACATCGTCGCCCGCCGCCAACCGATCCGCGCGACAGGCCTGTTGCTACAGCTCCTGCGGGCGTCGGACGATCAAGCGGCCCCGGATCTGTATCGCGAGCTGGACGAACCCTTCACCACTTGGTGCACGGACGCCGAGGAGACCCTGCGGGTGCGCCGGGTACCGGTCCGCCACCAGGTGGAACACCAGGCACGTACGGTTCTGGCCGGCGCCGACAGCGCACTGAAGGCTCTCCGCTGAACACACGACGGTCGTGCTCGCCGGCCCGGAGAGCAGGCGCTGGCCGTCGGTGTCTCGGACCCCGGGCTCGCCAACCGCCTGAACGGCTACCGGGCGGAGGCGAGCACGGCACTCGACAAGACCTGGCGCTGGCACAAGAGCATGGCCGTGATCATGGCCATCTGTCTGCTCGGCCTGGCATTCCAGACGACCGCGATGACGGTGCTGTCCATAGCCGGACTCTTCCTGCTGCCCGTCGTGATGGGAGTCAAGCCGCGTTGGCAGCACGCGTACAACGACCTGCCCGCGCACCGAAGGCCGCAGATCAGGGGCTTCCCATGACCTCTCCACCGCACCTGCCCTCGCCGGAGGAACCGCCCGTCCCCCAGCTCGTGGAGCCGGCCGAGCCGCCGCCCGGCCCGGCGGCGCAGCCCGACCCGTTCGCCGTCGTGGCCGACGCGGTCGACGGCATGCGCGACGAACTTGCCGCCCTCGGCGACCAGTTCCGCCGCCGGCTGCTCAACGACCGGGAGGTCCGCCGGAGTCTCGACGGACTGCTGACCGAGCTCGACCACGCGCACCAGGCCGCCGAGGGCCGCGTCGTACAGCCGCTCCTCTACGACCTCGTCCTCCTCGTCGACCGGATCGAACGGCAGGCCGCGCAGGACGATGCCTTCGTCGGCTCCGTGGCGGCGGAGCTGTTGGCCGTGCTGGAGAAGTACGGCATGACCCGCATCCCGGTCACCCGCAGCCCCTTCGATCCCGGGACACAGTAGGCCGTCGGGGAGGTCGCCGAAGTGGTACGGCACGGCTACCGGATGGACGAGCGCATCGTGCGGCCGCAACAGGTCCGCGTCTATACCGAGCGGTGAGCGTCGGCTGGACGAGCACGGTCCGTCGCCATCGGGAGGATTCCCTCTTTACCGAGCCGAAAATACTGTTATCCCTTCTCATTTTCTCATTCAAACGAAGGAAGGGTGTGATGTGCGGGTTAACCACCTCCCCTCAGGGCAGAAAGCCGTTGTTTCCGTCGAAGAATGAAAAGGAAGGGCGAGGGGGTGGAAAGAGTGGAGGGGATTTTCGTGCCATGAGGGCATGCGTGAAAACAATCGCCGGGAACATTTCTTTCGTTCGATCATTGGTGATACGCATGCACTTATGCCGCGATTCCTACTGGACTGAAGTCCTTCAGCATCGCGAGCGCCTCCTGCGTCTGGTGCGGCGCCGGCTCCCCAATCCGCATGACGCCGAGGACTGCGTCCAGGAGGCCATGCTGCGGGCGGCGACCCACCGCGACCTGGACCGCGACCGGCTCGGGGCCTTCCTGACCACGGTCGCCATGCGGCTGTGCATCGACAGCTACCGGGAACGGGAGCGCTGGCAGCGGCTGTTGCTGCGCATCACCGACGGGGCGCCGGAGATGCTGGAGGAAGCCGTCTGCGACCAGGAGTTCGGTCGCTGGCTGCTCCGGCAGGCCGGCCAGCTCCGCGGCCGGGAACGGCAGGTGATGCTCGCGCGGGCCGACGGGATCTCCATCGTCGAGTTCGCCCGCATCAACCAGATCTCCGTAAAGGCCGCCGAGGGTGCTTTCACACGGGGCAGAGCAAGGCTCCGGCACATGTGCACCCAGTCTCTGGGCGAATCCTGCGGATGACCGAAAAATGGTTGGGCATTCTGGTGAATTCCATGATGCCCCTAGGGAAGGACACCCGAAAAAGTGGCTGACAAACCGAGCACGCAGGACACCATCAAGAACTTACTCGGCGACATCGCCGACAGTTCCAACAAGGCCTTCAACGATTTCCTCGACCCGCCGAACAAGTCCAGGAAGTCCGACTACCCGGACTGGTTCGGCTCCGGCAATCCGATGGCGGCCCTGGCCGGGACGCCTCTCGGGGCGCTCCAGGCGATGGCTGCGTTCGGCGGTGTGAACCCCGTGGCCGCACTCGCCGGCGCCAACCCGCTCGCCCTCCTGGCGGGCGCCTCCTCCGACCGGGGCTTCGGTCCGGTGAACCCCCTGGCCGCACTCGCGAACGCCAACCCGCTCGCCGCACTGACGGGCGCGACCCATCCGGCGGCTGCCCTCGCTGGACTGGCCGGCCAGTCCAGCTCCTCCAACAATCCGCTCGCGGCCCTCGGGCAGCTCGCGGGCGCGGCGGCGGGACTGCCCGCCGCCGTGGGCGGTCTCGGCGGCCTTGCCGAATCCCTGGCGACCCTGCCCCAGCAGATCGCCAGGCTGACCGACCTGCTCTCCACGCTGGTCGGTTCCCTGGACGCGATCAGTGATGTCGCGGCGAGTGCCGGAGTCCGTCCGCCGGCCAAGAAGGGATGACCGACGCCGCCCTGGCACCAGGCCGTTGACCCGCGGTCCGTGTCCGGTGCGCCGGGCCGGCTGCCGCAGAACCCTTAGGAGGGAACCCGCGTCGTGAGGACCTTGATCGGCGACCGGCTCCGGCTGGTCGTGAAGGTGCTGGGCAGTCTGATCGCCGACGAGGTCGGTCATACGGCGCGGGAACGCGGCAGATCCAAGGGGCACGGCCGGTCCCCGGCGGAGGAGGAGGAATCCGCCGCCGGGGACGCCCAACGACGCGCAAGAGCCGTACGAAAAGCACTGGAGAGCCTGGGCCCGTTCTATGTGAAGCTCGGCCAGATCCTCTCCACCCGGCCGGACATGGTGCCGCCGTCGATGATCGCCGAGTTCCAGAACCTGCACGACCAGGTCGACGTGCAGCCGTTCTCCCTGTTCGAGCCGGTCCTGGAGAGTGATCTCGGCCCCGACTGGAAGCTCAGGTTCGACGACATCGACACCAGCAAGCCCCTCGGGGCGGCGTCGCTGGCCCAGGTCTACAAGGTGACCCTGCCCGGGGGCCGGCCGGCCGTGGTGAAGATCCAGCGGCCGGAGATCCGCGAGGCGGTACGGGCGGACATGGCCCTGCTGCGCCGGGCCTCCCGCATCGTGGCCCGGGCGGCGCCACGCTTCAACGAGGTCATCGACGTCGAGGCGATGCTGGGCTCGATCTTCGACGCCATGGAACCCGAACTGGACTTCACCGGCGAGGCCCGCAACATGGAGGAGGGCCGGGAGGCGGCCCGGGACTTCAGCACGCTGGCCGTCCCCGAGGTCCTCTCGGCCACACCCCGGGTGCTGGTGCAGTCGATGGCTCCCGGCATGTCCGTACGGCATCTGGACCCCAGGGCGTTCAGCGACCGCGAACGCACCGACATCGGCAAGGACCTGCTGCGGTTCATGTACCGCGGTTACTTCGTCCAGCGGACCTTCCACGCCGATCCGCACGCGGGCAACGTGTTCGCGCTGCCCGGGGGCCCCGCGACGCTGATCGACTGGGGCATGGTGGGGCGCCTGGACAAGCGGACCAGCCTGCAGCTGCTGCCGTTGCTGATGGCGCTGGCGCAGAACGACGGGCACGGCCTGGCCCGCGCCTGGGCCGACATGGGGAAACTCACCGCCTGGGCGAACCTGCCGGCGTTCGCCGCGGACATGGCGGCGCTGGTCCCCAAGATCTCCAGTGCCTCGCTGGGCGAGCTCAACTTCGGTGTCTCGCTCACCACGGTGCTGGAGAAGGCCACCAAGCGGGGCATCGGCTCCGCGCCCTCGATCTCGCTGCTGGGGAAGTCCTTCGCCAACCTCGAAGGCTCGGTCCGCTGCCTGGCACCCGAACTGTCGCTCGCGGAGATCTTCAAGGGCGAGGTCCGCGGCATCGTGATGTCCCTGCTGGGCGAGTTCATCTCGCTGGAGCAGCTGGGCCGTACGGCGATGGACCTGATGGTCACGGCCACCACCAGCCCCGAGCAGCTGCGCGGGCTGCTGGCCGACGCGTCCAACCGGCGGTTCGCCCTCCAGGTCCACCACCCGAGGACACCGGCCGCCCTGGGAGGCGAACGCGGCTCCTCCTACGCGGGGTTGATCGCCCTGGGTGCCATGGCGCTGCTGCTGGACCACCGCCGTCGGTCCCGCTGACGCGTCCGGGTCCCGGCGCACACCCTGCCTCGACCGCCCGCCAGGAACCCGTCTCGGACGTCCCCCAGGCTCCCGCCTCAGCATCCTCCAGGCTCCCGCCTCGACCACCCGACAGCAACCCGCCGCAGGCATCCTCCAGGCCCCTGCCTCAACCGCCCGCCAGACTCCCGCCTCAGACATCCTCCAGGCC
>NZ_JBXVPZ010000376.1:0-9804 GCF_057961495.1 Streptomyces sp. P5F9
CCGTGCCCGTCCGGGTCCTGCCGCCCCGCGCCGGAGAGGGGGCACCCGGGCGAGCCGGGGCAGCCTTGCGTGCGGGGGCGGGCTTGCCGCCTCCGTTGCCCTGCTGGAGGGCGTCTGTCAGCTTGCGTACAACGGGCGCCTCGATCGTCGAGGACGCCGAACGGACGAATTCACCGAGTTCTTGGAGCTTGGCCATGACGACCTTGCTCTCCACCCCGAACTCCTTGGCGAGTTCGTATACCCGGACCTTAGCCACTTCGCTCCTTTTAGGTCCGGGTGCGTCCGGACCGTCGCTACTTCATGGGCGTACTCATCGCGTGCTCATCGAGTGCTCATCGCAATCTCGACCTACTTCCAACTCGCGGAATACCGGGCCGCACGGAGGTTCCGTACGACTCGCTCTTACTGTGTCGCCTGCTCGACGTAGAGGCGCAACGCCTTTGTGTCGAGCGCTCCCTGGGCACGCAGCGCCCGTGGGAACGCCCGGCGGCGTACCGCCAGGTCGAGACAGACCAGGGCGGGGTGCAGATACGCGCCCCGGCCGGGCAGCGTACCGCGATGATCGGGAGCGCATTCGCCCTCGATCGCCACGATCCGCAGCAGTTCCTTCTTGGCCGCTCGCTCCCGGCACCCCACACAGGTGCGTTCAGGGCATGCGCGGGCTCGCGTCCGGCCAGACACTGCTAAGTCTACCTCCCCGCACCGACCTCACCCCTTCGGGGGAAGAATCGAACGGTTGTTGTCGTGATCTAAGCCACTCGCGGCCGAGATCTATTCCCCTGCCTGGTCGGACGGCTGTTCGGTGTCCGGACGGATGTCGATGCGCCACCCCGTCAGCCGAGCCGCAAGCCGGGCATTCTGCCCTTCCTTGCCGATCGCCAGGGACAGCTGGTAGTCCGGCACCGTCACGCGCGCGGAGCGGGCCGCGAGGTCGACCACCTCGACCTTGGAGACCCGCGCCGGGGAGAGCGCGTTGGCGACCATCTCGGCCGGGTCGTCCGACCAGTCGACGATGTCGATCTTCTCGCCGCTCAGCTCGCCCATCACCGCGCGCACCCGGCCGCCCATGGGGCCGATGCAGGCGCCCTTGGCGTTCAGACCGCTGCGGGTGGAGCGGACGGCGATCTTCGTACGGTGGCCGGCCTCGCGCGCGATGGCGGCGATCTCCACCGACCCGTCGGCGATCTCCGGCACCTCCATGGCGAACAGCTTCTTCACCAGATTGGGATGCGTACGGGACAGCGTCACGGACGGACCGCGCACACCCTTCGCCACCCGGACGACGTACGACCGAAGGCGCATGCCGTGCGGGTACGTCTCGCCGGGGACCTGCTCCTGCACCGGCAGGATGGCCTCCAGCTTGCCGATGTCGACGAGCACGTTCTTCGGGTCGCGGCCCTGCTGGACGACTCCGGTGACGATGTCGCCCTCGCGGCCCGCGTACTCGCCGAGCGTCGCGTCGTCCTGGGCGTCTCGCAGGCGCTGAAGGATGACCTGCTTGGCGGTGGTGGCGGCGATCCGGCCGAAGTCGGACGGGGTGTCGTCGAACTCGCGCGCCTCCTGCCCCTCCTCCAGGTCCTCGGGGTCCTCCTTCGCCCACACGGTCACATGACCGGTCTCCCGGTCGAGCTTCACGCGCGCGTGGCGGCGGCTTCCCTCGGTGCGGTGGTAGGCGATGAGGAGCGCCGACTCGATCGCCTCGACCAGCAGGTCGAAGGAGATCTCCTTCTCCCGCACCAAGCCCCGCAGGGCACTCATGTCGATGTCCACGGCTACGCCTCCTCTGCGTTCTCTTCGTTGTCTTCGTTGTCGTCGATGTCGTCGTTCTTGTTCTTGCGGTTGAACTCGACCTGGACGCGGGCCTTGACGACCTCCGCGAAGGCGAGCCGCTTGGCGGTGGGCTTGCGCCCCTTCACGCCGGGCACTTCCACGTCGATGCCGTCGTCGTCCACGGCGATGATCCGGGCGACCAGCTCACCGCTCTCGGCCAGCTGGAACTTCACCAGCCGGTCGGTGGCACGTACGTAGTGACGGTGTTCGGTGAGCTCGCGCTCGGCGCCGGGGGTCCCGACCTCCAGGGTGTACTCGCCCGCGCCCATCGCGTCGGTCTCGTCGAGCTTCGCCGAGAGCGCGCGGCTCACATCGGCGATCTGGTCCAGATCGGCACCGGAGTCGGAGTCGACGACCACGCGCAGCACCCGCTTGCGTCCGACGGAATCCACCGCGACCTCTTCGAGATCGAGTCCCTGGGAGCCGACGAGCGGTTCCAGCAGTTCTCGCAGCCTCTCGCTCTGGGTCGTGCTCATCCGGGTGACTCCTCGGCCGCGTGTGCTGTTGTGGGTAGGGCGCGTGTCTGGTCAAAGGGTATCCGGTCCGAGGGTGTGTTGCCGTCCACGTGTGCCTCCGGCGGTGGAGCGGGGTGCCTTTGAGCTCGGGTGGTTGCGGTGGTCGGGCGAGTGCGGGTCGGTGGGGGCTGATGGCGCCGTTCCTCGCGCCCCTGGGAGGTGGCCCACGAGCCGGTGACGTGAGTCGGGGGGATGCGCGGGTACCGTGATCACGGGCGTGCCGCCCTTCCCGTCTTTTCGCCCGCCTTTTCGTTCGTACGAGCCCCCGAGGACGATCTGCCGTGCCCTTCCCCCCGCCTCCGCGCGCCCTCCCGGGGCCGCGCAGAAGGAGCCTGCTCGTCTCGGCCGCCGGAGCCGCCCTCCTGGTGGGCTGCTCCACCGACGCGGACGACTCCGGGACCACGGGCGGCAGCGAGTCGGCCGCCGAACACGCACGCGCGCGTGCGGCCGCCGACAGCGAGGCCCTCCTCCAGCACTACGACGCGGTACTCGCCGCACACCCGACACTGGTGGACCGCCTGGACCCGCTGCGGGCAGAGGTCGTACGGCACGCGGCGGCCTTCGGCGGCAGCAGCTCGACGCCGTCCGCTACGGCCACTGCCTCGCCGTCCGCTTCGGCTACGGCCGTACCCCCGACCCCGAGCGACGCCCTCGCCGGTCTGGCCGCCGCCGAGCGGAGTCTCGCCGACCGGCGGGCCAAGGCGCTGCTCGATCTGCCCGGCGAACTGGCCCGGCTGCTGGCCTCGGTGGCCGCCGCAGGGGCCGCGCACGCGTATCTGCTGACGGAGGGTGCCAAGTGAGCAGTGAGGAGAAGGCCGCGGAACTGACCGCGCTGCAGGCCGCGTTGGCCGCCGAGCACGCGGCGGTGTACGGCTACGGCGTCGTCGGCGGGCGTATCCGCGAGGGTCGGCGGACCGAGGCCAAGGCGGCGTACGACGCCCACCGGGCCCGGCGCGACGCACTGGTCCGCGAGGTGCGGGACCTGGGCGGCACGCCCGAGGCCGCGTCCGCCGCGTACGCGCTGCCGTTCCCGGTACCGGACTCGGCGGCGGCCGTACTGCTCGCCGCGGAGCTGGAGGACCGGGTGGCCGGGGTCTACTCCGACCTCGTGCGGGCGTCGACGGACGGGGTGCGCGGTACGGCCGCTGAGGCGCTGCGGGAAGCGGCGGTCCGGGCGGTGCGCTGGCGCGGCGGGAGCGTACCCTTCCCTGGTCTCGCCGAGCGGGCCGCGACCCCCACGGCCTCGGCGACACCCACGGCGTGATCCGCACCGGGACGCAAGACCGCAGGACCGTAGGAAGGGAACAACTCGCGCATGGCTTTCGAACCGCCGCAGCGTCTGGTGAGGGCGCTCGGGGAGACGGCACCGAGCGGTGACGACTGGTTGGGGAAGCTGCCCGAGCTGGCTCAACAGGCCGTTGATCTACGCGAGTTGACTGTGGAGCGGGTGCAGGTTCCCGGCGGGCGCAGCAGTTTGGTCGTGCTGGTGCGGCGGGCCGATGGAACCCCGGCCGTGTTGAAGCTGGCCCCGCGTCGGGCCCGCCCGGAGAGTGAGCGGGCCGCGCTCGCGCGGTGGGGTGGGCTGGGTGCCGTGCAGCTTGTCGAGCCGTTCGCCGCCGAGGGTGTGCTCGTGCTGGAGCGGTTGCATCCCGATGTGTCGGTGCGGTCGTTGCCCGAGGCCAAGGCCTTGTTGGAGGCGGCGGGGACCTTGCGGCGGTTGTGGGTGGAGCCGCCCGCTGATCATGCGTTTGAGACTGTGGCCGAGCGGACGGGACGGCAGGCTCGGGCGATGCGCGACAGCGACAGCGACAGCGGCAGCGGTGGGGCTGAGGTTGCGTCGTTGGTCTCGGCGGCGTTGGAGGCTCGGGAGGCGTTGTTGGCTGCGCCGCCCGAGGTTCGGTTGCTGCACGGTACGTTTCGGCAGAGCAAGGTGTTGGCTGCTGAGCGGGTGCCGTGGCTTGCGGTGGGGCCGGATCCTGTTGTGGGTGAGTGTGCGTTTGATCTTGCTCGGTTGGTTCGGGATCGGGTCGAGGATTTGATCGCTACGCCCTCGGGGGCTTCTACAACTCGGCGGCGGATCAAGCGACTTGCTGAGTCCTTGGATGTGGATCAGGAGCGGTTGCGGGGGTGGACGTTGTTCCGGGCGGTGGAGTCTGGAGTGCGGGCACTGCGCGTGGGGCGGCCTCGGGATGCTGAGTTGTTGCTGGAATTTGCCGGGTGGCTTTAGGTCGGTTCTTTGGCTGCGGGTGCGTTGTGGCTGGTCGCGCAGTTCCCCGCGCCCCTAAAGACACTTGGCCCCGTTGT
This sequence comes from Streptomyces sp. P5F9, assembly GCF_057961495.1. Taxonomy (NCBI): domain Bacteria; kingdom Bacillati; phylum Actinomycetota; class Actinomycetes; order Kitasatosporales; family Streptomycetaceae; genus Streptomyces; species Streptomyces sp. P5F9. The sequence continues at coordinate 4,650 of NZ_JBXVPZ010000376.1, forward strand.
TTTATAGGGCCGCCCGGACTCCGTCCTTCCATACCTCCGTTAGGTTGCCGGGCAGCGCCTTGAGGTCGTAGGCGTTGCCCTCCACCAAGACCAGGTCTGCTCTGCCGCCCGGTTCTATGGTGCCCAAGTCGTCGTAGCCCAGCAGGCGGGCCGCCGAAGATGTGGTCGCCGCCAGCACCTCGCCCGGGGTCATGCCGCATGACTCCATCAGCGGTAGCTCGTCGAGGTTGGTGCCATGGGGGCCGATGCCGCTGTCTGTGCCCATGGCTATGCGGACGCCTGCCTCGGCTGCTCGGCGGACCGAGTTGGCGTGGGTCTCGGTTACCTCCTTGGCTTTGCGGAGCATCGCGTCGGGGATCTGGATGCCGGACTCGGCCGCTCGGATCACCGATACCGGGGCGATCAGGGTGGGGACCAGCCAGGTGCCTCGCTCCAGCATGAGGTCGATCGCCTCGTCGTCCAGGTGGATGCCGTGTTCTATGGAGCGGATTCCGGCTCGGACGGCGTTCTTGATGCCCTCGGCGCCTTGGGCGTGGGCCATGACGTAGCGGCCCTGCGCGGTTGCCTCCGTCACCAGGATGTCCAGTTCCTCCGGGGTGAACTGGCTGTGGCGGGGGTCGTCGCGTGGGGAGAGGACGCCGCCGGTGGTGCATACCTTGAGGACCTCGGCGCCGGCGCGCAGCAGGGTGCGGGCGGTGCGGCGCATCTCGTCCGGGCCGTCGGCGAGCGCGGGTGGGCGGCCCGGGTGCGGTACGGCGAGGCCGGCGCACTGGCCCGAGGGCATCCAGGGGTCGCCGTGGCCGCCGGTCTGGGTGATCAGGCCGATGGAGATCTGGACGCGGGGGCCCTTCAACAGGCCGTCCTCCACTGCCTGTTTGATGCCCAGGTCGGCTCCCGCCGCGTCGCGGACCGTGGTGATGCCCGCTTCGAGGGTGCGGCGCAGGTTCACCGCCGCTTCGTAGAACTGGTACGAGAACGGCTTCTGCAACGCGCCCAGCAGGCCTATGCCGTTGAGGGTGAGATGGACGTGGCAGTCGAACAGGCCCGGGAGCAACGTGCGGCCGGTGCAGTCGACTTGGGTGTCGCCGTCCAGGCCTGTTCCGATGTCGACTATGCGGTCTCCGGCCACCACCACGTCGGCGGGGGCGGGGGCCGCGCCGGTGCCGTCGAAGACCAGGCCGCCCGTGAAGACCGTACGGAGTGCGGAGTTGTTCATGCCGTCATCGCAACCTGCTTGTCGGGCTCGGGAGTTGTCCTGCGGGCCAGGAGACGTTCGGCGGGTGCCGCGAGGGTCAGGACGATCAGGTTCGCGGCCAGGCCGATCAGGCCCACGTTGACGTTGCCCGCCAGGTCCTTGTTCCAGAACGTCAGCCAGATGACGGCCAGTTCGCCCACGAACAGGCCCGCCAGGACCGGGACCTTGCCCACCGGGCGGCGGGCGAGGAAGCCCAGGGCGATGGCGGGGGCCAGTTGGACCGTGCCGCTGTAGGTGAGGAGGAGCAGGTTGGCCAGTAGGTCTGGGCGGAAGATCGCCAACAGCAGTGACAGGCCGCACGCCGCCACCACTGTGCCGTGGTTGATCCAGAACTGGGTGCGTTCGCCCTGTACGCGGGCGATGTTGCGGGCCACCAGGGAGGAGATGCCGATCAGGATGCCCGCGGCAGGGACCATCGCCGTCGCGATGGCCGCGATCACCACCAGGCCCGTCGCCCACGCGGGCAGGACCTGCTTGCTCAGGGTCAGCAGGATGCCGTTCGCGGAGCTGCCCGGCTTGAGCACGAGGATGGCGGCGAAGCCGACGATGATCGGCATGAGGAGGCAGAGTTCGTAGAGGGGCATCCAGGTGTAGTTGCGGCGCAGGACCTTCGGGTCGCGGGCGGACATCACCGCGGGCCAGGCGTGCGGGAGGCACATCAGGCCTACGCCGATCGCGCTGACCAACATGCTTGTGGTGAACCAGACTTGGTCGGCGGGGCCCGCGTGGATCGTCAGCATCTCGGGGTGCAGCTTGTCGATGCGGTGGAACATCGCGCTGACTCCGCCCGCGAAGTGGGAGGGGATGGCGACGAGGAGCACGCCCAGGACGATCAGCATGACGACGTCCTTGAAGTACGACGTCATCGCGACACCGTGCAGGCCCGCCCAGAGGACGAAGGCCACGACCAGCGTGCTGCCGATGATCATGCTGAGGGTGCCGGACGCCGAGTTGCCGGTGACCAGCTGGACGATCAACCCCAGCCCGGTGACCTGGAGTTGGAGGTACGGGAGTACGAAGACGACGCCCAGGACTGCCGCGACTGTGCCGAGCAGCTTGCTGTCGTAGCGGTCCTCCAGGTAGTCGCCCTGGGTGAGGTAGCCGCGCTCCTTGCCCAGCGACCACAGGCGCTTGGCGAGGAAGAACAGGACCATGTAGCCGATGGGGACGTACGGGAGTGCGTAGAGGGCCGCCACTCCGCCGCTGAACGCCAGGCCTGCCATGCCGAGGAAGGTGAAGGTGGTGAACACCTCGCCGGCCTGCAGGAACCACATGCTCACCGCGCCGAAGTTCCGTCCCCCGACGGCCCATTCGGACAGGTCGGCTGCGGGCTTGCGGCGGCCGGCGAAGCCGAGGACGCCGATCAGCACGATGCCGGTGAACGTCATGATCAGGATGGTCGTCACTGGTCGGCTCCCTCGGCGGCGATCTCGGTGGTGGTATCGGCCGACTCGGCGCTCTGTGCAGCCATCAGACGCTCCGTCAGCAACAGCGCGGGCGTACACATCACGCACCATGCCGCGCCCCATACGAGCATCCGGGGCAGGCCGAACCACAGCCCGTCGGTGTTCACGAACGGCAGGAAGGGCATGAGGGCCAGCGCGAGGGCCGGCACGGCGGGGATCAGGTGGTAGGGGCGCACTGCGCGGTCTCCTTCGCGGGGCGGTCGAGTCGGCGGACGGCGAGTTCGGCCAGTAGCGCGGCTCCATCGGCGAGCACGCTGTCGTCGAAGGCGGCGAGCGGGGAGTGGTTGCCGGGCGCGGTCTCCGGGTCGCCGGTGGTGTCGGCGCCGAGGAAGACGAAGGCGCCGGGCACCCGGTCCAGGACGCGGGAGAAGTCCTCCGAGCCGGTGATCGGGTCGGCCAGCGGTGCGAAGCGCTCCTCGCCGAAGGCCTCGCGGACGGTGTCGGCGAGGAAGTCGTGCTCGACGAGGTGGTTGACCGTGACCGGGTACTCGGGGACGAAGTCGACCTCGGCGGTGAGGCCGTGGGCCGCCGCGATGCCCTCGCAGAGGCGTACGGCGACCTCGGCGACGCGTTCGGCGGCGGCCGGGGTGAAGGTGCGCACGGTCGCCTCGAAGACGGCGTCGTCCGGGATGACGTTGCGCCGGGTGCCGGCGTGGAAGGTGCCGACGGTGACCACGACCGGGTCGAAGACGTCGAAGCGCCGGGTCACCATCGTCTGCAGCGCGGTGACCATCTCGCAGGCCGCCGGCACCGGGTCCAGCGCGGCATGCGGCCGCGAGCCGTGCCCGCCGGCTCCCACGACCCGTACGTGCAGGCCCGCCGAGGCCGCCATCAGCGTGCCGGAGCGGGAGCTGAAGACGCCGGTGGGGTACGACGACGAGCTCACGTGCAGTCCGTACGCGGCGTCGACCGGGCGGCCCGCCGCCGCCAGGACGCCCTCCTCGACCATGTGCCCGGCGCCGTCCCAGCCCTCCTCCCCCGGCTGGAACATGAACACCACGTCCCCGGCGAGGCGTTCGCGCCGGTCGGCGAGCAACCGGGCCGCGCCGACGAGACCGGCGGTGTGCAGGTCGTGGCCGCAGGCGTGCATGGCGCCGTCGATCCGGGAGGTGAACTCCGCGCCGGTGCGCTCGGTGACCGGCAGACCGTCCATGTCCCCGCGCAGCAGGACGACGGGGCCGCCGGGCTCGGCTCCTCCGCCGCGCAGGACCGCCGTCACGGAGGACAGTGACGTGCCGGTGCCGATCTCCAGCGGCAGTCCGTCCAGCGCGGCCAGCACCTTCTCCTGCGTGCGCGGGAGGTGCAGGCCTATCTCCGGTTCCTGGTGCAACGCCCGGCGCAGGACGGCCAGTTCGCCCTGGAGCTCGCGTGCGTCGTCTCTCAGAGTCATCCCGTTCCCCTCGTAGGTCACTCCCGCAACTCCAGGACGCTGCCCAGCCGGGCGGACGCTCGTGCGTCGGGCGCCGTACGGACCGTGCTTCTGGTCGGCAATGATGAGAGGGCGGTGCATCACCGCTGCGAATTTTGGAGAGATCCGCCGTAGAACGGCCGCCAATCCGAGGGATCCGCCATGCTGTCCGAATCCGACCTCGCCCTGGTCAACGCGTTGCAGCTCCGGCCGCGCGCTCCCTGGTCACTGATCGGCAGAGCGCTGGGGATCGGGCCGGTGACAGTCGCCCGGCACTGGGAGCGGCTGGTCGAGCGGCGTGAGGCGTGGCTGACCGCCTATCCGGGGGCGGCAGTCGGTGAACGGCTGGCGTTCGCGTTCGTGCAGGTGGACTGTGCGCCGGGCGAGGCGATGCGGGTGGCGCGCACGGTGGCCGGCGATGCGCAGCTGACTGCCGTCGACTATGTGGCGGGGCCCTGCGATCTGGTGCTGCATCTGGTGGCGTCGAGCCTGGAGGGGGTGTCTCGGTATGTCGTCGACCGGGTCTCGGGGCTGCGGGGGGTGGTGGGGACGCGGACGTTGGTGGCACCGCGGATGTATGCGGAGGGGAGTCGGTGGCAGGTTCGGGCCATCTCGCGTGAGCAGCGGGGGTTGTTGATGGGTGCGGAGCCCTCGTCCTCGCCGGGGATGGCGCCTCGGTTCGGGGAGCTGGACCGGGATTTGTTGCTGGCCCTTGGGGAGAACGCCCGTGCCTCGCATGCGGAGTTGGCTTCGCGGCTGGGGGTTGGCGCGAGTACCGTCCGGCGGCATTTGGGGGCTGCTCTCGCGGGTGGGGTGATTCGGCTGCGGTGTGAGGTTGCTCGGTCTCTTTCGCCTGCGCCGGTGACGATGTTGTTGTGGTTGCGGGTGCCGCCGGATCAGTTGGAGCGGGCGGCGCGGACGCTGGGGCGGTTTCCTGAGGTGCGGATGTGCGCGGCAGTTAGTGGGGCGGCGAATTTGCTGGTCGGGGTGTGGTTGAGGTCTGCGGGGGATGCGGTGGGGTTGGAG
>NZ_JBXVPZ010000377.1:0-9787 GCF_057961495.1 Streptomyces sp. P5F9
CCCGTTACCTACTCCCCCCCCCAACCTTCAGGCGACAAGCTCCCCGAAGGCGTCCTCCTCGCCACGGCCGAAGCTGAGGACCTCGTCCTCGCGCATGCGGCGGAGCGACCGCCAGATGCTGGACTTCACCGTGCCGACACTGATGTCGAGGATCTCCGCGATCTCCGGGTCCGTGCGGCCCTCGTAGTAGCGGAGGACCAGCATGGTGCGCTGGAGTTCCGGCAGCCGGGACAGCGCCTGCCACAGGACCGCGCGCAGTTCCGTGCCGCGCATCGCGTCCGTGTCGCCGGGCGTCTCCGGCAGTTCCTCGGTCGGGTACTCGTTCAGCTTGCGGCGGCGCCACGCGCTGATGTGCAGGTTCGTCATGGTGCGGCGGAGGTAGCCCCCGACCGCGGCCTTGTCGCTGATCCGGTCCCATGCCTTGTACGTCGAGAACAGCGCGCTCTGCAACAGGTCCTCGGCCTCGAAGCGGTCACCGGTCAGGTGGTACGCGGTGGCGTACAGGGAGGCGCGGCGCTCCTGGACGTAGGCGGTGAACTCCGCCTCCGACAGCGAGCGACGCTCCCCCGTGTCCTCCCTGTACGCGCTTCCCCCGTGCGCTTCCCCCGTGTGTGCGTCAACCACCGTCATGTAACCGGTGTGCTGACGCCCGGCACCGCGAACGCACCCCCGCCCGCTCACGGCACCGGACTTCTCTGAACCCCGGGTGACGTCGTGCAGACGCGTGATGACTGCGTTGTTGCTGGTGCTGTGCAGCGTGTTCATCTCGCGCCCCCCGTAGTGGACTTGCCCGGTGTTCGGATGTTCCGGCTCGGTTCCCTCGTGGTTCCTTGCCTGTGCCGAAAATCCTGCCGGGGGCACTTCATGGACGTGTCCCCCGACTGTCACAGACCTGTCACAGGGGTCGGTCTCAGTAGCCAGCCTCAGAAAACGGACAGTCCGGTCACAGAAAAGGGCGCTACAGGTGCGCGCACACACCTACGACAGCTACGTACACGTACAGGTGTCGAAACCCCGGCCCGCCATGGGCCAGAATGAGCCCCGTGCCTTCCCTGTTGCTGATCGAGGACGACGACGCCATCCGGACGGCCCTGGAGCTCTCGCTGACGCGCCAGGGACACCGGGTAGCCACCGCTGCCAGCGGCGAGGACGGTCTGAAGCTGTTGCGTGAGCAGCGGCCGGACCTGATCGTGCTGGATGTGATGCTGCCCGGCATCGACGGTTTCGAGGTGTGCCGTCGTATCCGGCGCACGGACCAGCTGCCGATCATTCTGCTCACCGCGCGCAGCGACGACATCGACATCGTCGTCGGACTGGAGTCCGGCGCCGACGACTACGTGGTCAAACCCGTGCAGGGGCGCGTGCTCGACGCCCGTATCCGGGCCGTGCTGCGGCGCGGGGAGCGAGAAGCCAACGACGCGGCGACGTTCGGCTCGCTGGTGATCGACCGGGCCGCGATGACCGTCACGAAGAACGGCGAGGACCTCCAACTCACGCCCACCGAGCTGCGGTTGCTCCTGGAGCTGAGCCGACGGCCCGGACAGGCCCTGTCCCGCCAGCAGTTGCTGCGGCTGGTGTGGGAGCACGACTACCTCGGTGACTCGCGGCTGGTGGACGCCTGTGTCCAGCGGCTGCGCGCCAAGGTCGAGGACATCCCGTCGTCCCCGACGCTCATCCGTACCGTGCGCGGCGTCGGCTACCGCCTGGACTCGCCTCAGTGACCGACGCACCAGGGGGGATCCGCGGCTGGCGCCCGGGTCGTCGTAAGGGAGTTCTGTGGCGGCTGCGGTTCACCAGCCTGCGCCTCAGGCTGGTCGTGGTCTTCGGTCTCGTCGCGCTGACCGCCGCCGTGTCCGCGTCCGGCATCGCGTACTGGCTCAACCGCGAGGCGGTCCTCACCCGAGCCCAGGACGCCGTCCTGCGCGACTTCCGCCAGGAGATGCAGAACCGCGCCGGCGCCCTGCCCGTCCACCCCACGCAGGACGAACTGATGCGCACGGCAGGCCAGATGGCCAACAGCAGCCAGCGCTTCAGCGTCCTGCTCGTCGGCGAGGACGCGAACGACAAGACGGTCTACGGCAACTCGGGCGGCCTGAACGGCTTTTCGCTGGAGGACGTGCCCAAGTCGCTGCGGACGGCGGTGAACAAGCAGCAGTCGGTGTCCGACGGCAACAAGGAGCCGTACCACCTGTACTGGCAGCGGGTCACCGAGCACGGCACGCCGTATCTGGTGGCCGGGACGCGGATGATCGGCGGCGGGCCGACCGGATACATGCTCAAGTCCCTTGAGCCGGAGGCGAAGGACCTCAACTCCCTTGCCTGGTCGCTGGGTATCGCGACCGGGCTCGCGCTGATCGGTTCCGCCCTGCTCGCGCAGGCCGCCGCGACGACCGTCCTCAAGCCCGTGCACCGGCTCGGCATCGCCGCGCGCCGGCTCGGCGAGGGCAAGCTCGACACCCGGCTGCGGGTCTCCGGTACCGATGAACTCGCCGAGCTGTCACGGACGTTCAACCAGACCGCCGAGGCGCTGGAGAAGCGGGTCGCCGACATGGCCGCCCGGGACGACGCCTCGCGCCGGTTCGTCGCCGACATGTCGCACGAGCTGCGCACCCCGCTGACCGCGATCACGGCGGTGGTGGAGGTGCTCGAAGAGGAACTCGACGCCGAGACCGGCAGCGTGGACCCGATGATCGAGCCCGCCGTACGCCTCGTCGTCAGCGAGACCAAGCGGCTCGGCGACCTCGTCGAGAACCTGATGGAGGTCACCCGCTTCGACGCGGGCACCGCCCGGCTGGTCCTGGACGACGTCGACCTCGCCGACCAGATCACCGCGTGCATCGACGCCCGCGCCTGGCTGGACGCGGTCGATCTGGACGCCGAGCGGGGCATCCACTCCCGGCTCGACCCGCGCCGCCTCGACGTCATCCTCGCCAACCTCATCGGCAACGCCCTCAAGCACGGCGGCTCGCCGGTCCGGGTCTCGGTCCGGCTGGAGGACGACGACCTCGTCATCGCGGTCCGCGACCACGGGCCCGGCATCCCCGAGGACGTCCTGCCGCACGTCTTCGACCGCTTCTACAAGGCGAGCGCCTCCCGGCCGCGCTCCGAGGGCAGCGGCCTGGGCCTCTCCATCGCCCTGGAGAACGCCCACATCCACGGCGGCGAGATCACCGCCGCCAACTCCCCCGACGGCGGCGCGGTGTTCACCCTGCGGCTGCCCCGGGACGCCTCCACGCTCACGGAGGAGACCGACAAGGGCGAGGGCGACGGCCCTGACGGATCGGTCGGCTCCGAGGGGAACGCGTGATGACCGTACGACAGTTGACGGCTCGGCCCGGGGAACGGGGCGTCGCCGTACGCCGGTTGATGGCACTCCCCCTGCTCGGCCTGCTGCTCGCCGGGTGCGGGATCCGGGCCACGGAGGTGCCGACCGACTTCGGCGCCGCGCCCTCGATGGTGCCCTGCACGCTCACCGAGCCGGACGTGTCGCCGCAGGCCGCGCGCGGGGTGCCGGTGCAGGTGTTCCTGCTGTGCGGGTCCTCGCTGGTGACCGTCGACCGGGCCGTACAGGTGCCGGACGGCACGGCGGACGTGCAGCGGCGCGTGATCGTGGCGCAGGGGCTGCTGGACCAGCTCGCGCAGTCTCCGTCGCCGGGCGAGAAGGACGCCCGGTACACGACCGACGTGCGCGGCGGCATGACGGTCAGCGGGCCGCGCGCCAAGGACCCCAAGGACGCGCTGCGGCTGAGCAATTCACCGGCCGACCTCACGTCGTACGCGCTCGCCCAGATCGTCTGTACGTTCTCCGACTCGGCCGCGGCCGAGGGCGACGGCTCCGTGATCCTCGGCGGCCCGGACGGCTCGCCGCTGCGCCGCTACGAGTGCACGGACGACGTCCGCTCCGACCCGGGCACCAAGGCACCGCCGTCCAGCGAGGTGACGGGCGGCTGAAGCCGCGTGCGCCCCGGGGGTGAACGAGGCGCGAAAACGGGCGTGTGGCGCAGGCCTCACCCTGGTGCTCGGTGCCTACCCGGAACCGATCGTGCCGGAGAGGGCGTCTTGTGGGGCGTGCAGCGTCAAGGCTCCATCGGCGGCAGCGCCGCGATTCGCATCCGTGTGGCAGGAGGTGTCCTCCTCGTCGCACATCTCGTGCTCGTCGCCTGGGTCACGCTGCGCCCAAGGGACGTCCCCTGGGTGATGCCCCCGAACCTGCACCCGCTGGCCAGCATCAGAGCCGACCTGGCCATGGGCTGGCCGGAGGCGTCGAAGCGGATCGGCGAGGGCCTCGCGCTGCTGGCCCCGCTGGGTGTCCTGCTGCCGACGGTCAGCGGCAGACTCCATGTCTCCCCGCTCGCGTCCTTCGTCCGTACGGTCGCGGCGGGCGCCCTGATCTCCCTGGGCATCGAACTGCTCCAGACCGGGGTACCGGGCCAGGTGGTGGACATCGACTCCCTCCTGATGAACACGGTGGGAGTCGCCCTCGCGCACGCCGCGATCGTCCCGGCGGCCCGCTCCTGGCTCCGCCGCAGGACCGAGAGCCGACAGCTCCTGACCGTCCTCCAGGAGGAACCGGCTCAGGGACGGACCCCGACGATTCCCAGGGTCGGCATCGCACCGTAGAGCGACGCCGGGCGGGCTGCGGCTCCGTACGGTTGAAGGCAGATGGGGCAACCACACGGGGGGCCTCGGACAGCCGCTCGCGAAGGAGCAAACAATGACCGCCATTGCCCGCCCCACCCAAGGCCGCATGATCGGCGGAGTGTGCGCAGCGCTGGCGCGGCGCTTCGGTACCTCCGCGACCACGATGCGGGTGATCTTCCTGGTCTCCTGCCTGCTGCCCGGCCCGCAGTTCCTGCTCTACATCGCGCTGTGGATCCTGTTCCCGGCCGAGGACAAGGTGCGCACCGAGGCCTGGTAGGACCCCGGCGCACATACGCCGATGGGGCGCACCCTCGTCCAGGGTGCGCCCCATCGGCGCGTTCAGGGGTGGGCTCAGCCCAGCGGGATGCCGTTCAGCGGCAGGCCGTGCGTGGGCAGGCCCGTGTTCGACAGCGGCAGACCGCCCAGCAGTCCGGCGACGGGCGCGGTCGGACCGTCGGACAGCACCTTCTCGGCGGCCGGCTGCACGGCGGACAGACCACCCGCGAGCGCGGGCTGCGCCTGGCTCAGCGCCTCGCCGGCACCCGGCAGCGCCTTGGCGACGTTCTCCGCGGGCAGCGTGTGGGTCACGGTGCCCAGCGCCTGGGTGGCGTCCGGAACCGCCGGGGCCGCGCTCGCGGCACCCGCGCCTACGGCGGCGAAAGCGGCACCGAGGGCGGCGACACCGAGGGTCTTGGCAGCAGACTGCTTCATGGTGAATGCGTCCTTGAATGGGAAGACGGGGGATGTGAGCGGTCCACGACCGTAAACACGCGAAGGCACCCGCCGCAAACATCGAAATGCGGACGGATTGTGAACACCCGCCCGCATTCCGGTCCCACCCCTCAACCTCGTTCAGCCCTCATCTGCCGTAGAACCGCTGGTGGAAGCGGTCTGCCGGAACAGCCATTCGGATTTCAGCTCGGCGTATCCGGGCTTGATCACGTCATTGATCATGGCGAGTCGTTCATCGAAAGGAATGAATGCTGACTTCATAGCATTGACGGAGAACCACTGCATGTCGTCGAGCGAATAACCGAACGCCTCGACAAGGTGCTCGAATTCCTTGCTCATGCTGGTGTGGGACATCAACCTGTTGTCCGTATTGACCGTGGCGCGAAAATGCAGCCGGCGCAGCAGCCCGATCGGGTGCTCGGCGTAGGAGTCGGCGGCCCCGGTCTGGAGGTTGGAGCTGGGGCACAGCTCCAGCGGGATGCGCTTGTCCCGCACGTACGACGCGAGCCGCCCAAGCTCGACCGAACCGTCCTCCTTGACCTGGATGTCGTCGATGATGCGCACCCCGTGCCCGAGCCGGTCGGCGCCGCACCACTGAAGCGCCTGCCAGATCGACGGCAGCCCGAAGGCCTCACCGGCGTGGATCGTGAAGTGGTTGTTCTCGCGCTTCAGATACTCGAAGGCGTCCAGGTGCCGGGTGGGCGGGAACCCGGCCTCCGCACCCGCGATGTCGAAGCCGACGACGCCCAAGTCGCGGTAACGGTTGGCGAGTTCGGCGATCTCCAGGGAACGGGCCGCGTGCCGCATGGCAGTGAGCAGCGCCCCGACGCGAATCCGCCGCCCGCTCTCCCGCGCGAGCGACTCCCCTTGCCGGAAGCCCTCGTTGACGGCCTCGACGACCTCTTCGAGGCTGAGCCCGCCGTCGAGGTGCTGCTCGGGCGCGTACCGCACCTCCGCGTAGACGACACCGTCCTCGGCGAGATCCTCGGCGCACTCACGGGCCACCCGGATCAGCGCGTCCCTCGTCTGCATCACGGCGACCGTGTGCGAGAAGGTCTCCAAGTACCGCTCCAGCGAACCGGAGTCGGCGGCCTCGGCGAACCACACGCCGAGCTTGTCCGGGTCGGACTCGGGGAGTCCGGTGTACCCGGCGTCCCGGGCGAGTTCGACGATCGTCACCGGGCGGAGACCGCCGTCGAGGTGGTCGTGCAGCAGAACCTTCGGCGCCCGGCGGATCTGGTCCGGCGTCGGGGTGTTCGGGGTGCTCTGGCTCGTCATTTCCGCACTCTAACTCCTACGCGCGTAGATCACCCGTTGTACGAATCCGTCGATACGTAACGGTGACCGCGCGGAAGGATGGCGTACACGCTCACTTCTGACACTGTTCTGTCATGGCACAGCAAGCGACGCCGGTCAGGACGGCCCGGCTGGGGAGAGCGCTCGGTCCCGAACCGACCTCGGTGAGCGGTGTGGTGCTGCTGCTCCCCGGCGGCGAGGAGGTGTCCAGCCGCAGACCCTCCCCCATGCTGGCGACGGCCTCCGTACGGACGTTGGGCCGCCGGCTGGCCCGCGCGGGCGCCGGTGACGGGCTCGCCACGCATGTCGTCCACTACCGCTGTCGCGGCTGGAACGGCAGCGAGGCGTCTCTCGCGCACGACGCGGCGTGGGCGGTGGAGGAGGTCGTACGGCGGTACGGGGACGTGCCCGTGTGTCTCACCGGGATCGACATGGGCGCCCGCGCGGCGTTGCGCTCCGCGGGGCACGAGGCGGTGAACTCCGTGGTGGCGCTGGCTCCTTGGCTGCCGGAACAGGATGTGGCCGCGCCACCCGAACCGGTGAAGCAGCTTGCGGGGCGGCGGGTGCTGATCGTGCACGGCACGAACGACGAACGAGCCGATCCCGAGTTGTCGTTCCGGTTGGCGGCTCGGGCGAAGAAGGCGAACCGGGACATCTGCCGGTTCGAAGTGCACTCCGACGGGCACGGGTTGCATCAGCACCGGCAGGAAGTGCAGGCGCTGGCCGAGGACTTCGTGATGGGGGCGTTGTTCGGGCGGGCGTTTTCCCGGCCTGTTGAGGATGCGCTTCAGGCTCCGCCGCCGTTGGGTTTGAGGATGCCGTTGGCTGCGGGGTTTGGGCGGTCGCTTCGTAAGGGGTGAGGTTTCGGTTCGGAGTGCGGGCCGGTGGGGGCTGAGCGCGCAGTTCCCCGCGCCCCTAGGGGGTGACCCTTACGTTGGTAGCAAGTTGCCCCTTCTTGACAGTAGGAACTGCTTGAAGGCTGCCACCGGGGGTGTGTCTGGGTGGCCGTCCAGCCATGCCACGCCGATCTCTCTTACCGCCCTTGGGGCTGTGACCGTTAGTTCCGCAACTCCTGGGCGGGGTACGGCTGGTGGGGGTAGGAGGGCTACTCCCAGGCCGGCCGCCACCAGGCCCCGTAGGGTCTCGGCCTCTTCCCCCTCGAAGGCGACCCGCGGCTTGAAGCCGGCCTCTTTGCAGACGTCGTCCGTGATGCGGCGCAAGCCGTAGCCCGGTTCCAGCGTCACGAAGGTCTCGTCGGCCGCTTCCGCGAGGCGGACCCTCTTTCGCGTCGCCAGGCGGTGGTCGGCGGGGACGACGAGACGGAGTTTCTGTTCGTCGAGGCGGCGGGCGATCAGGTCGGGGGCGTCGGGGACCGGCGAGGTCAGGCAGAGGTCCAGCTCCCCCGCGCGCAGCCGTTCCAGCATGGCCTCGCCGTAGTTCTGGACGAGGCTGAAGCGGACGCGGGGGTGGTCCGCGCGGAAGGCCCGGATGAGGCCGGGGACGGTTTCGGAGCCGAGGGTGTGGAGGAAGCCGAAGGCGACCTTGCCGGTGGCGGGGTCGGCGTCGGCGCGGACCTCGTCGGCCGCCTTCTCGATTTCGGCGAGGGCGCGGTCGACCGAGGTGAGGAAGGTGCGGCCGGCCGGGGTCAAGGACACCGTGCGGCCTCTGCGGGCGAACAGGTCCACGCCCAGGTCCTGTTCGAGGCGGACCATCGCCCGCGACAGGGTGGACTGCGGGACCTGCATCTCCTGCGCGGCCCGCGTGACGTGCTCGGTGCGGGCCACGCCGGCGAAGTACGCGAGGCGGGGCGCGAGCAGCGCGACGATGTCTTCTGTGTCACCGGACGGTGACAGGTGAGCCTGTGAGCTGTACTGATGCGCCATGGGAACGATTATGGCGTTTCCGTGCATTGGACGGATGAGCGGGAGCGTCCGTAACTTCGAGGTATGTCTCCCGCCGATACCGGGGCGTCCACGGTCGTGGCCGCCACCAGCCCTGTCCCCGACTCCGACGCACGGCTGACGCCGGGTGGTCCCGGCTATCGCCGTATGAGCTTCGCGCTGTTCCTCGCGGGCGTGGCGACCTTCGCGCTCCTCTACTCCACGCAGGCCCTGCTGCCGCTGATCTCCTCCGGTTTCGCGGTGTCGGCGAGTGCGGCGAGCTGGACGGTGGCGGCGGCGACGGGTGGGCTCGCGTTGTTCGTCCTGCCGATGAGCGCGCTGTCGGAGCGTTTTGGACGTCGTACGGTCATGACGGCGTCGTTGGTGGTCGCGGTGAGCCTCGGGGTGCTGGTCCCGTTCGCGCCGTCGCTGGGCGCGCTGGTGGCGCTGCGGTTCCTCCAGGGGGCCGCGCTGGCCGGGCTGCCGGCCTCCGCGACGGCGTATCTGGCGGAGGAGGTCCGGCCGAAGGCGCTGGTCACGGCGATCGGCCTGTTCGTGGCCGGTAACAGTGTCGGCGGGATGAGCGGCCGGGTCATCACCGGGTGGGTCGCGCAGGAGTGGGGCTGGCGGGTGGCTGTCGGGGTGATCGGGATGATCGCGGTCGGCTGCGCCATCGCCTTCCGGCTGCTGCTCCCCGCCCCGCAGCACTTCACGCCGGGTTCGCCGCGCCCGCGCGTCCTGGCCCGCACGGTCCGCGACCACCTCGCGAACCCGCTGCTGTGCCGGCTGTACGCGATCGGCGCGCTGTTCATGACGGTCTTCGGCGGCGTCTACACGGTCATCGGCTACCGCCTCACCGAGGCCCCCTTCTCCCTCCCCCAGGGCATCGTCGGCTCGATCTTCCTCGTATATCTGGTGGGGACCGTGTCGGCGTCCACGGCGGGGCGGCTGGTGGGCCGGCTGGGGCGCCGGGGTGCCCTTTACCTGGCGGGCGGTACGACGGCGGCGGGTCTGCTGGTCTCCCTCGCCGACTCGCTCCCGCTCGTACTGCTGGGCCTGGTGCTCATCACCGCGGGCTTCTTCGCGGGGCACGCGGTCGCGTCCTCGGCGGTCAGCAAGACGGCGACGACCGGGCGCGCGCAGGCCTCCGCTCTCTACCAGTCCTCCTACTACATCGGCTCCAGCACCGGCAGCACGGTCGGCGCGATGGCGTTCCACGCGGGGGGCTGGGCCGGGAC
>NZ_JBXVPZ010000378.1:0-9727 GCF_057961495.1 Streptomyces sp. P5F9
CCCGCCCACCACCACGCAGCGCCGACGAAAAGCCCCGCCCGCCACCTCTGCCCCGTTCCGCGGCCGCGGGCACGAGCGGCGGCGCCGCCGCCCGCACGTCAGGGCTCTGCGCCGTGGCCTCGTCTGCGGTGCTCCGATGGAGGGTGCTCATAACGGCGGCGCCTGCCCACGCCTGCGTGGATCACACAAATTCTTATGTCGCGCACAGGCTGGCGTTGCTCTGGCGTTGCCTCTCGGACGACGGAGTCCGGCGATCAATGGTCGGCAGGGAGGGTGCCTGACCACGGAACTCGAAGTCGACTTCGAGGCGCGGATCTCCGCGCTGGCCGCGGTGGGGAACGTCCCGATCACACGCTGTACGTCCACGTGAAGCAGGTCGAGGCCGAACGGGCTCCTTGGCTGGCGGCACAGGTTGGCCTGCGGGTCTTCGGGGAGCTGGAGATGGCACCCCTCTGAGCCTGCTCTCCGAACCTCCGCCGGTCCGGCTGGTCGCCGACGAAGACCAGGTGACTGCCCGGGATCGCGGCACAGGCCCGCAGGTAACTTCGCGAGGCTGAAGTCCGTGAGATGTGCGAGCAGTTCACGGACGTCCTGTCGTCCTTCGCGGCTGCCCCAGATCTTCCCCTGTCCGCCCGCCGGCCTCGAACCGGCCACTGAGCAGGCTGCCCGCGCCGGCAACGACCGCGGGCAGGCCCAGCTCGACGAGGATGCGGTACGCCGTGGCGGTCGCCGCCGAGAGCACCGGCAGGCCCGACCGCGGCGGATCGCGGAGGCGACCGGACTGACGCCCAACGCGGTGAGCATCCGGCTCCATCGGGCGAAGGCGAGACTCGCCGACCGGTTGGGGACCCGGTGCTGACCGGAATTGCTCCGCCGCCCGACATCGACCGCCTTGTGGAGGACACCTTGAACACCGACACCGCGCTTCAGTCCGCGACCACCGCCGCCGGCATCACGACCGCGGGATGGGGACGCCGTCATCTCTTCGGACTCGCGGCGGCCGGACTCCTGGTACTTGGCGGCGTCGCCGGAGGGATCATGGCCAACAGCGGTAACAGCAACGGTCATTCGGCCTCGGCCAAGACCGCGGCCCCGGCCGGCGCGCTGCGGCTCACCGCCGAGGGCGGCTCCGGCAAGTGCATGCCGCCCGGCGTCGACACCCTGGGCACGTACCCGACCCTTTTCGAAGGAACGGCCACGTCCGTCAAGGGCTCGACGGCCACTTTCCGTGTGGACCGGTGGTTCAAGGGCGGCGACGCGGAGATGGTCGTCCTCACCAGCGACACCGAGGTCTCGGAAACGCTGACGTACACGGAAGGCGGGCACTACATCGTGGGCGCCAAGGACGGCTTCGTCCCGATGTGCGCCGCGATCGAGGCCTCGCCCGAGGACATCGCCAAGTTCCGCCAGGCGTTCGGGAGTTGACCCCGCCCGATCACGAGGGGTCGTCCAGCAGGCTCCGGGCGAACTCGTGTGCCGGGTCCGCCAACGTGTGCCGGAGCGCGGCGAAGAGATCCGCCGCCGTCGCACCGGACCACGTGGCGGGGAGGAGGGAGCTGGGCAGACCCGGGTCGAGGTAGGGCAACCGGCGCCAGGCCGTGAGGACGTGGACGTAGTCGATGAACGCGTCCTGGCCCGACAGCCCGTTCCTGCCGGGCCCGGCCCAACGCCCGGCCATCGGCGTGAACTCGGCGACGAAATCGTCGTAGAGCTTCTGGAGCGCCTCCAAGTCCCACCAGCGGCCCACCTGTTCGGCGGGGTCACCGAAGGCCACGTAGTCACCGCGGAAGAGGTCGACGTACTGGTCCAGGCCGTGTCGGAGCAGGTGGTCGCGGGTGTCGTCGAGCGCGTGGGCCGGGGCGATCCAGATCCCGGACGAGACCGTGCCGAAGCCCAACCAGGCCAGCCGGGACCGGAGTTGGTGCCGGTGCCGGCGCTCGCTCTCCGGCACCGAGAAGACGGCGATGACCCAGCCGTCGTCGGTGACGGCGTGCCGTTCGAAGATACGGCGGTCACCGGTCTCCAGGACGGAACGGGCGTACGGCGAGAGCGCGTAGCCCGCACGGCCGCCCCGGCGCTCGGCCACCAGGATCTCGCGGCGCTTGAGCCGGGAGATCGACGAGCGGACCGCCTGGGCGTCGACGTCGAGTTCGGCGAGCAGCCGGATCAGGGTGCTCACGCCGATCCAGCCGCCGACCTCGCGCGCGTAGAGGCCGTACACCGTCACGATCAGGGATCGCGGCGGTGCGGGCTGGCCCGGGCTGTCGTCTTCGAGATCGCTTGCCGTCACGATCGTAGTATTTCAGTGCGCCCGCACGGCGTCGGATTCCGCCCGGCCGCCCAGCGCGGCACGCCAGGCGGCCGGCCAGGGCGCGCTGCCGCCGGTCGCCTTGTCGGGGACGTGCACGGTGACATAACTGCCCCGGGCGGCACGGCAGTTCGGCCTGCCGTCGGCGGTGGTCTGCCACACCTCGAAGCCGAAGGTCATCGAGGACCGGCCGAGGCGGATCAGCTCGACCCGCGTCTCGACCTCCTCGCCGAACCGGATCGACGCCTCGAACTCCACCTCGTAGCGCACCCACGGGGCCACCGGGAAATATCCCGGGATGTCGTACGCGCGCATCAGCTCGGCCTCCGCCGCCTCGGCGAACCGGACGACGGTGGTGTTGTGGTAGATCCCGGCCGCGTCGGTGTCGATCCACTCCACGCGGGCCCGGTGAACACCGAAGGGGCCGCTCATTCCGCCGCCCTGGCCGGGGTCCAGCGCAGGTGCACGGCATCCCGCGCCGTCTCGCGGAGCAGCGCGAGACGCGGGCGGACCGCGTCGGTCCGTGAGGTGGGAGGCTTGCGACGACCGGCCGCGAACTGCGCCGGCCAGTCGGCGCCCGCGCCGCGGTACTCCTGCTCGGCCGCCGCCTGCAGCGTCCACTGCGGGTTGTAGAGATGGGTACGGCCGAGCGCGCACAGGTCGGCACGCCCGGCGAGCAGGATCGAGTTGACATCGTCGTACGACGAGATCGCTCCTACGGCGATCACGGCCGCCCCCGCCGGAGCGGCGACCTCGTGCCGGATGCGGTCGGCGAACGGGGTCTGGTACGAGCGGCCGTACGCCGGCTTCTCGTCCTTGGTGACCTGACCGGACGACACGTCGACGGCGGCCGCGCCGTGCGCGACGAACGCCCGCGCGATCTCGACCGCGTCGTGCTCGGTGTTCCCGTCGGGGGTCCAGTCGGTGGCCGAGATCCGGACCGTCACCGGGCGGTCGGCAGGGAAGGCGGACCGTACGGCGTCGAAGACCTCCAGCGGGAAGCGCAGCCGGTTCGTGAGGTCGCCGCCGTACTCGTCGGTGCGGTGGTTGGCGATGGGGGAGAGGAACGAGGAGAGCAAGTAGCCGTGGGCCGCGTGCACTTCGAGCAGGTCGAATCCCGCGTCGGCGCCCCGGCGGGCGGCGGCCACGAAGTCGGCGACGACCGCGTCCATGTCGGCCCGGGTCATCTCGCGCGGTGTGTGGCATCCCGTGCCGTAGGGCAGCGGGGACGGGCCCATGACCTCCCAGTTGCCCTCGGCGAGGGGCTCGTCAATGCCCTCCCACATGAGGCGAGTTGAGCCCTTGCGGCCCGAATGGCCCAGCTGGAGACCGATCTTCGCGGTGCTGCGGGCGTGGACGAAGTCGGTGACCCGGGACCACGCGTCGCGCTGGGTGTCGTTCCACAAGCCCGTGCAGCCCGGGGTGATCCGGGCCTCGGGGGAGACGCAGACCATCTCGGTCATCACCAGGCCCGCGCCGCCGAGCGCCTTGGAACCGAGGTGGACGACGTGGAAGTCGTCCGGCACTCCGTCGACCGCGGAGTACATGTCCATCGGTGAGACGATGATCCGGTTCTTCAGTTCCAAGGCGCCGATGGTGAACGGCTGGAACATCGCCGGGACGGAATCGGTGAGGCCCTGCGCTTCCGCGAAGCCGCGCTCGATCAGGTCGGCGAAGTCCGGGTCGCGGTCCTTGAGGTTGTCGAAGGTGATCCGGCGGGACCGGGTGAGCAGGTTGAAGCAGAACTGCGCGGGGTCCTGGCCGGCGTACCGGCCGATGTTCTCGAACCACTCAAGGGAGGCCTGGGCGGCGCGCTGGGTGGACTCGACCACCGGACGGCGCTCGGTCTCGTACGCCGTCAACGCCTCGTCCACGGTGGGGTGTTCGTGCAGGCACGCGGCGAGGGCGAGGGCGTCCTCCATGGCGAGCTTGGTGCCGGAGCCGATGGAGAAGTGCGCGGTGTGGGCGGCGTCGCCGAGCAGGACCACGTTGTGGTGGTGCCAGCGCTCGTTGCGGACCGTCGTGAAGTTCAGCCAACGGGAGTTGTTGGTAAGGAGGTTGTGCCCGGCGAGTTCGTCGGCGAAGATCTCGCGGATCCGGGCGACCGACCGCTCGTCGCTCACCCCGGGCGGGAACTGTGTGCCCTCCGTCGCGTCGAGGCCGGCCTTGCGCCACACGTCCTCGGCCATCTCGACGATGAACGTCGAACCGGCGTCGGAGTAGGGGTAGCCGTGGATCTGCATGGTCCCGAACTCGGTCTGCTTGACGAGGAATTGGAACGCCTCGAAGACCCGGTCGGTGCCCAGCCACATGTACTTGTTCGTCCGCTGGTCCAGCGAGGGGACGAAGGCGTCGGCGTACTTGGTGCGCACGCCCGAGTTGATGCCGTCGGCCGCGACCACGAGGTCGTAGGAGCCGCGGAGTTCGTCCACTTCCGGGGCGAGGGTGCGGTAGTGCACGGTGACGCCGAGTTCGGCGGCCCGTTCCTGGAGGATGTGCAGCAGGTCCTTGCGGGCCATCGCCGCGAAGCCCTGGCCGCCGACCGTGAAGGGGTGCCCGTCGAACTCGATGTCGATGTCAGTCCAGCGGGCGAACCGGCTCTCCATCGCGTCGTGGACGACGGTGTCCGCGTTCTCGATGCCGCCGAGGGTCTCGTCGGAGAAGACCACGCCGAACCCGAAGGTGTCGTCGGGGGCGTTGCGCTCCCACACGGTGATCTCATGGGCGGGGTCGAGCTGCTTCATCAGCGCGGCGAGGTACAGCCCACCAGGCCCGCCGCCCACGATCGCGATCCTCATGCCTGGGTCTCCTTCTCGACGATCCGACGCAGCAGGAAGTGCTGAAGCTTTCCGCTGGTGTTGCGGGGCAGCGCGTCGCAAAAACGCACCGTCCGTGGGTACTTGTACGGCGCCAGGTGCGCCTTGACGTGGTCCTGGATGTCCTTGGCCTTGGCCTCGTCGCCGACGACGCCCTCGACCAGGACGACGAACGCGCAGACGACGGAGCCGCGTTCGGGATCGGGCTTGGCGACCACGGCCGATTCGAGTACGTCCGGGTGGGTGTTGATCGCGGACTCGACCTCGGGACCGCCGATGTTGTAGCCGGAGGACACGATCATGTTGTCCGTGCGGGTGCGGTAGTAGAAGTAGCCGTCCTCGTCGCGCACGAAGGTGTCGCCGGTGACGTTCCAGCCGTTCACCACGTAGTTCTCCTGGCGCTGGTCGTCGAGGTAACGGCAGCCGACCGGGCCGATCACGGCCAGCCGCCCCTCGACACCGGGGCCGACCTCCGCGCCGTCGAGGTCGAGAATCGTGGCGCGGTATCCGGGGACCGGACGTCCCGTCGAACCGGGCCGGATGTCGTCACCGGCGGCGGAGATGAAGATGTGGATCATCTCCGTGGCGCCGATGCCGTCGATGACCTTGATCCCGGTCTCCGCGCGGAGTTGCTCCCACACGTCCTCGGGTATGTGCTCCCCGGCGCTGACCGCACTGCGCAGACCGTGTAGCCGGTCCGCCTTCCCGGCCTTGAGGATCTGCCGGTACGCCGTCGGCGCGGTCGCCAGCACGGTGACCCCCGCCTCGGCGACCAACTCGGCGAGCGGTTCCGGTGCCACGGCCTCCGTCAGCAGCGCGCACGCACCGGCCCGCAGGGCACAGACGACCAGGATGCCGAGCCCGAAGGTGAACGCGAGCGGGGCGGTGCACGACACCAGATCGTCGGGCCGGAGGCGAAGCGTGTGCCGGCCGAAGGTGTTGTCGATCGACAGGATGTCGCGGTGGAAGTGCGTGGTGATCTTCGGTACGCCGGTGCTGCCCGAGGTGGGTCCGAAGAGGGCGACGTCGTCGGCGGCGGTGTCGACCGCGGTGAACTCGGCCGGTTTCGCGGCCACTTGGCGCGTCAGGTCGTCGGGTGCGTCGCCGCCGTAGGCCACGATCGTGAGGTCCGGCAGGACGGTGTCGCGTACGGCCTCGACGTCCGCTGTGAAGCGGTGGTCGACCAGGGCGACGGCCGGGCGGGTCTTCTCGGCGACGGGGGTGAGTTCGCGGGCGCGCAGGGCCGCCATGGTCGTGACGACGATGCCGCCGGCCTTGAGGGTTCCGAGCCAACAGGCCACGGTCCAGGGGTTGTTGGGGGAGCGCAGGAGCACCCGGTTGCCGGGGACCAGGCCGAGGTCGTCGGTGAGGACGTGGGCGATCTGGTTGGCGCGGAGCAGCAGTTCGCCGTAGGTCCACACCTCGCCCTCCGGTGTGCGCAGGGCCGGGCGGTCGGGGCCGAAGCGGGCGGTGGGTACGTCGATGAGCTCGGTGCCCGCGTTGAGTCGCTGCGGGTACTGGAGTTCGGCGGTGGTGAACTCAAGGACCGGCCACTGGGCGCGCGGCGGAAGATGGTCGCGGGCGAACGTGTCCGGATAGGCGGAGGGCGAGAGGCCCATCTGGTCCAACTGGTCCATCGGGAGGGTCCTTTCCGCAGGCCGGGGGCGGGCCGTGCAGGGATCAGGAGCTGCGTGGGAATCAAGAGCTGCGGATCAGGCCTTCCTGGACGACGGTGGCCAGGTGGGTACCGGACGGGGTGAAGAAGCGGCCGACGGCGAGACCGCGACCGGCGTCGGCGGCGACGGCTTCCTGGGCGTAGAGGAGCCAGCCGTCCATGGGGGCGGACCGGTGGAACCACATCGCGTGGTCGAGGCTCGCGGTGATGAGGCCCGGGAGTGCCCACGGCAGGTCCAGCACCCGCAGGACGGGTTCGAGGATCGTGTAGTCGCAGACGTAGGCGAGCGCGGCGAGGTCGCGCTGCTCGTCGGTCAGGCCGTCGACGGGACGCAGAGTGTCGAACGGCCTTACCCACACGGCCTGTTGGGGCACGCGCTCGCCCTCGACCGTGAGGTAGACGGGTCCGGGCACGTGCCGCATGTCGAAGCTGCGGCCACCACTCCAGTACTCCTCGGAGGTGTCGGTCATCGTGCCCCGGGGCGCGGTGGTGTCGCGCAAGTACGAGGCGGAGCTGGGCAGTTCGGTGGGATCGGGCACACCGACGGGGGGCTCGGCGGCGAAGGTCGCGCCGGGCTCGCCCGCGGCGAAGTTGGCGAGGCAGGTGTAGACGGGCTTGCCGTTCTGGAAGCCGCGGACCTGGCGGGTGGCGTAGCCGCGGCCGTCGCGCAACAGCTCGACCTCGTAACGGACTTCGGCCCCGATGTCGACCGGCCGCAGGAAGTAGGAGTGCATCGAGTGCAGCGTCTTGCCCTCGACCGAGCGCATCGCGGCGGCCGTGGCCTGGGCGACCATGTCACCGCCGTACGCCTTCGGCCACGGGCAGGGCTGGGTGGTCGCGGTGAAGGCGAGGTCGAAGTGCTCGGGCTCGACGGGGGTCAGGGCGATCGCGGCGGTGAAGACCGCCGAGGTCGGGACGGAGCGGACGTGGGCGCCGGTGGCGTGGGAGTCGTTCACGGCCGGTCCAGCCAGTCGCGCAGGTCGGCGTCGGCCACCTCGTCCAGGTTGACCACGATGTTCTCCGGCGTACGGGTCGTCATCCAGGTCAGCGGGTTGTTGCGGTCGAGGTTGCACTCGACGTGCGGCATGAACGGCGGGACGAAGACCCAGTCGCCCTCCGCGAGGTCGAGGTAGTCCTCGAAGCGCTCGCCGAAATAGATCCGGGCCCGGCCGGAGAGGACGTAGCCGCCGGTCTCCGCCTCACCGTGGTGGTGCGGCACCGAGCGATAACCCGACTCGTTCCTCACCTTCCCGAACCACAGCTTGGTGGCCGGCGTGTGCTGCACGGAGACACCGGAGATCCGGGTCGCCCCGGCGGACTGGCCGGTCGCGCCGACCTCCAGACCACCGCGCGTCACGACTGGTACGACCAGGCCGGACTCGTTTGCGTACGACGAGTTGTCGCCCTCTAGGACGTACTTGGAGAAATCGGGTTCCATGATCAGCTCCTGGAGTCGGTGAGGTGGAGGTCCGTGTGGCGGAAGCGGTTGCGCAGGGTGCCGATGCCGGGGATCTCGGTCTCGACAAGATCGCCGTCGGCGAGGAAGACCGGCGGGTTCATGCCCGACCCCACGCCACCGGGGGTGCCGGTGAGCACGATGTCGCCGGGGCGCAGGACCGTGAAGGTGGAGACATAGGCGAGCAGATCGGCGGCGTCGAACACCAGCGTGCTGGTGTTTCCGCGCTGCCGCTCGACGCCGTTGACCCGGCAGATCACCTCGACGCCCGCGACCGGGTCGAGTTCGTCGGGCGTGACGACCACCGGTCCCAGCGGGGTGGTGCGGTCCCATGCCTTGCCCTGGAACCACTGCAGCGTGCGCTTCTGCCAGTCCCGCACGCTGATGTCGTTGGCGACCGTGTATCCGGCGATCGCACGCCCGGCCGTGTCCCGGTCCACGCGGCTGAGGTCCGCCCCCACGACGACGGCGAGCTCCGCCTCCCAGTCCACGTCGAGCCCGGGCGGCAGGACCAGGTCGTCCTCGGGGCCGGTGAGTGTGTCGGCGTACTTGGCGAAGAGCGTGGGGTGGGCGGGCAGGTCGCGGCCCATCTCGGTGATGTGGTCGGCGTAATTGAGACCGCAGCAGACGACTTTGCGCGGTGAGGGCAGCGGCAACACGGGGGTGGCGCCGGGCAGTTCGGCCCCGGCGAGGCTCGCGATGCGGTCGGTTGTCGTGGTCGTCAGCAGCGTGGAGAGGTCGTCGGCCGGCAGCGCCCGCCAGCGGTCGCCGTCGAGCACGGCGGCCGTGGTGCGGCCTCCATGGGCCACGGTGGCGAGCTTCATGGGCTTACTCCCTCGGGGTGGGGCGGCGGTCGGACCACGGTCGGTGGCCGGGCTGCGATATAGCGAGATTTTCACGACCGTCGAAAACAGTCAATAGATGGGCTACGCTGCTTGAGTCAGCCCGTCCGGTCCAGTCCGGTCCGGTCCGTCCGACCCGTCCGAGGAGCAACCAGCAATGACTCCGATCCCGGTGAACCCGCCCTCGCTCCCCACACCGAGCGGCTACTCGCACGGCACCCTGAGCGGCAACACGCTCTACCTGGGCGGACAGACGGCCCTGGACGCGGACATGCGGATCGTCCCCGGCGGCATCGTCGAGCAGTTCAGGCAGGCCTTCGGCAACGTGCTCACCACCTTGCGGGCGGCGGGCGGTATCCCTGAGGACCTGGTGAGCCTGACGATCTACCTCACCGACATCCCCGACTACCAGGCACACGGCAAGGAGATCGGGAAGGTCTGGCGCGAGCTTGCGGGGCCGGTCTATCCGGCGATGGCGGGGATCGGCACGACCGCGTTGTGGCAGGCGGAGGCGATGATCGAGATCCTGGGGGTTGCGGTGATCCCGGACGAGCGGTTGATTCGGGGGGAATA
This sequence comes from Streptomyces sp. P5F9, assembly GCF_057961495.1. Lineage (NCBI taxonomy): Bacteria > Bacillati > Actinomycetota > Actinomycetes > Kitasatosporales > Streptomycetaceae > Streptomyces > Streptomyces sp. P5F9. Next base: position 9,671 of record NZ_JBXVPZ010000378.1, read on the forward strand.
GCGGATCGCTGTGGCGGTGGCAGAGCACTCCGGTGATCGCCGAGCGCAGTGGTGGGG
>NZ_JBXVPZ010000379.1:0-9712 GCF_057961495.1 Streptomyces sp. P5F9
TGTCCGAGGGGGCGGGCGGTTCGGGGGCGAGGATCTCGGCGACGCGGAGGCCGCGTTCACCGGCGTAGGTCTCCAACTCCCGTGCGGCCGGGGTGCCTTCGGCGGGCAGGCGGGCCCAGACGGTCTTGGTTCCGGTGCGGTAGGTGACGCCCCAGGACTCCGCGAGCGTGGAGACGAGGCGCAGGCCGCGGCCGAACTCCGGTGTCTCGTACGCCGGTTCGGCGCTGTTGTCGCGCGGGGCACGGGAGGGGTGGTGGTCGGCGACCTCGACGACGATCGAGTCGGTGTCCTCAAGCCGGCACACCAACTCGACGTCCGTGCCCGCGTGGACGACGGCGTTGGTGACGAGTTCACTGACGACGACCATCGCGTCCTCGGCCAGCCGGTCGGTGAGCTTCTCGGCGCCGGGCAGGCCGAGTCCGGCCCACTCGCGGAGGGCGGAGCGCACCAGGCCGCGGGCGGAACCGGGCGCGAGGGGGCTGCCGGAGAGCGTGGCGTGCACTGTCGTACGCCGGTCCGTGCCGTGGTGCGCGGGCGCATCGGAAGCACGCGAAGTGGTCTCCCGTTGCGTCGGTATGGCCCCCATGCGCAGCTCCCAGGGCAGTTCGGACGAATACGCCTCGATCGATGCGGACAGAGTGACAGACTGACCGCGGCCATAAGCGCCGAGTTACCGAAGTGGGCCGCCATGAGTGAGAACAGTGCTACGCGTGTGCTCGAAGACGGTCACAAAGGCGACTGGATTCGAGCATCCGATCTCCGTCCGCTGCTCGCCGTGATGACGGCCGCCCGCGACGGGGACTTCACGAAGGCGCCGGAGACGGGCCACGGCATGGTGGCCGAACTGACCGCCGCCTTCAACCAGATCATGGACCGCAGCAACCACTTCAACTCCGAGACGCAGCGCGTCAAACGGGAGCTGATCCGCCACGGCCGCCTCGACGAACGCCTCTCGGCCAGCCCCGGCCAGGGCGGCTGGACCTCCCGCGTCAACGACGTCAACCAGCTCCTCGACGCCCTGGTCGCCCCGGCCGCCAACGCGACCCGCGTGCTCGACGCGGTGGCGGGCGGCGACCTGACCCAGCGGGTCGATCTGCACGACGGCAGCAGGCAGTTGCGCGGTGACCTACGACGGCTCGGCCGCGCCGTGAACAAGATGGTCGACCAACTCTCCCTGTTCACCGGGGAGGTGACCCGCGTCGCCCGCGAGGTCGGCACCGAGGGCAGACTCGGCGGCCGCGCCAAGGTGACCGGCCTGTCCGGCAGTTGGCGTGATGTGACCGAAGCGGTCAACACGATGGCGTCCCGGCTGACCGCGCAGGTGCGGGACATCGCCCTGGTGACGACGGCGGTGGCGCGCGGCGACCTGACGCGTACGGTCACCGTCGAGGCGACCGGCGAGCTGCTCGAACTCAAGCTCACCGTGAACACGATGGTCGACCAACTGTCGGCCTTCGCGGACGAGGTGACGCGCGTCGCCCGCGAGGTGGGCACCGAGGGCCAGTTGGGCGGTCGCGCGCAGGTGCGGGGCGTGTCGGGGGTCTGGAAGGACCTCACCGACAACGTCAACTTCATGGCCTCGAACCTGACGTCACAGGTCCGGAACATCGCCCAGGTGACGACCGCCGTGGCGAACGGCGACCTGAGTCAGAAGATCACGGTCGACGCCCAGGGCGAGATCCTCGAACTGAAGTCGACCATCAACACGATGGTCGACCAGCTCTCCGCCTTCGCCGACGAGGTCACACGCGTGGCCCGCGAGGTCGGCACCGAGGGCAACCTCGGCGGGCGCGCCCAGGTGCGGGGTGTCTCCGGAGTCTGGAAGGACCTGACCGACAACGTCAACTTCATGGCGGACAACCTGACTTCACAGGTCAGGAACATCGCGCTGGTGTCCACCGCCGTCGCGCAGGGCGACCTCGGCAAGAAGATCACAGTGGAGGCCAAGGGCGAGATCCTGGAGCTGAAGTCCACGATCAACACGATGGTCGACCAGCTCTCCGCCTTCGCCGACGAGGTCACACGCGTGGCCCGCGAGGTCGGCACGGAAGGGAACCTCGGCGGTCAGGCGCAGGTGCGGGGCGTCAGCGGGGTCTGGAAGGACCTCACGGACAACGTCAACTTCATGGCCCTGAACCTGACTTCGCAGGTGCGGAACATCGCGCAGGTCACCACCGCCGTGGCCAACGGCGACCTGTCGAAGAAGATCACCGTCGACGCGCGCGGCGAGATCCTCGAACTCAAGGACACCGTCAACACGATGGTGGAGCAGCTGCGCGCCTTCGCCGACGAGGTGACCCGGGTGGCCCGCGAGGTCGGCACCGACGGCCGACTCGGCGGCCGGGCCCAGGTGTTGGGCGTCTCGGGTGTCTGGCGGGACCTGACCGACAACGTCAACTACATGGCCGACAACCTGACTTCACAGGTCAGGAACATCGCCCAGGTCGCGACGGCGGTGGCGCAGGGCGACCTGTCGAAGAAGATCGACGTGGACGCGCGCGGCGAGATCCTGGAGCTGAAGACCACCATCAACACGATGGTCGACACCCTCTCCTCCTTCTCCTCCGAGGTCACCCGGGTGGCCCGCGAGGTCGGCTCCGAGGGCCAACTCGGCGGCCAGGCACGGGTGGAGGGCGTCTACGGCACCTGGAAGCGCCTGACGACCAACGTGAACGAACTCGCGCTCAACCTCACCACGCAGGTCCGCGCGATCGCCGAGGTGGCCTCGGCGGTGGCGCAGGGCGACATGTCCCGCTCGATCACGGTGGAGACCCAGGGCGAGGTCACCGAGCTCAAGGACAACATCAACCTGATGGTGGCCAACCTCCGCGAGACGACCCGCGCGAAGGACTGGCTGGAGTCCAACCTGGCCCGCCTCGCCGCCCTGATGCAGGGGCACCGGGACCTGATGGAGGTCGCCGACCTGATCCTGCGCGAGCTGACGCCGCTGGTGAACGCGCAGTACGGGGCGTTCTTCCTGGCCGATCCCGACGAGGACAGCCTGCGAACGGCCATCCCCGCCAAGGGACTTGCCTTCATAGCCGGGTACGGGTCGGCGCAGGCCGCGACCGTGGACACGGGCGCCATGCCGGTGCACGGACTGGTGCGGCAGGCGGCGCGGGAGAAGAAGCGGATCCTGGTGGATGAGGCCCCTCCGGACTACATCAAGATCAACAGCGGGCTCGGGGAAGCCGCCCCGGCGAGCGTGGTCATCATCCCGATCCTCTTCGAGGACAAGCTCCTCGGCGTCATCGAACTGGCCTCCTTCTCCCGCTTCTCCGACGTCCACCTCGCGTTCTTCGACCAGTTCGTGAACACCATCGGTGTCGCGATCAACACCATCATCGCCAACTCCCGCACGGAGTCCCTGCTCGGCCAGTCCCAGCGGCTGGCCACGCAGTTGCAGGAACGTTCGGACGAACTCCAGAAGCAGCAGGCCGAGTTGCAGCGGTCCAACGCCGAACTGGAGGAGAAGGCCGCCCTGTTGGCGACCTCCTCGCAGTACAAGTCGGAGTTCCTGGCGAACATGTCGCACGAACTCCGCACGCCGCTCAACTCGTTGCTGATCCTCGCCCGGCTGCTCTCCGACAACCCGGACGGCCGGCTCTCCGAGCAGGAAGTGCAGTTCGCGACCACGATCCACCGCTCCGGCTCGGACCTCCTCCAGCTCATCAACGACATCCTCGACCTGTCGAAGATCGAGGCCGGCCGCATGGACGTACGCCCCAAGCGACTCCCGCTCATCAAGCTCCTCGACTACGTCCACGCCACGTTCCGCCCGCTCACCCTGGACCGGGGGCTCTCCTTCGAGGTGTCGGTCGGCGAGGACGTACCGCGCGAACTCTGGTCCGACGAGCAGCGGCTCCAGCAGATCCTGCGCAACCTGCTGTCCAACGCCATCAAGTTCACCGCCACCGGCCGGGTCGAACTCCGCGTCAACCAGGTCAAGGACCCCGAGCACCGCTACTCCGACGACAGCGACGAGGTCATCGTCTTCGCCGTCTCCGACACCGGGATCGGCATCGCCCCGGAGAAACTCCCGGTGATCTTCGAGGCGTTCCAGCAGGCCGACGGCACGACCAACCGCAAGTACGGCGGCACGGGGCTGGGGTTGTCCATCAGCCGTGAGATCGCGGGCCTGTTGGGCGGCCGTATCGTCGCCGCGAGCGAGCCGGGGCGGGGGTCCACCTTCACTCTCTACGTCCCCGTCGTCAGCCCCGGACATGCGGCGGGCGGCGCGCCGCTCACCGAGGACCGCGAACTGCCGCTGCTGCCTCAGCAGTTGTCCGGCGAGCCGTTCACCTCGACCGAGGTGGACGACTCGTGGCCGACCCCCACCAAGCTGGAGGCGTGGAAGGCCGGGCGGGCAGGCCAAGTGCTGCCTGGGCGGCGGGTGTTGATCGTGGACGACGACATCCGCAACGTCTTCGCACTCACCCATGTGCTGGGGCGGGTCGGCATGCCGGTGCTCTACGCGGAGAACGGGCGTGAGGGCGTCGAGACGCTGGAACGCAATCCCGACGTCGAACTCGTGCTGATGGACATCATGATGCCGGAGATGGACGGGTACGAGACCATCGCCGCCATCCGCCGCGCCCCGCGCTGGACCGGGCTTCCCATCGTCGCGCTCACCGCGAAGGCGATGCCGGGCGACCGGGAGAAGTCCATCGCGCGGGGCGCCAACGACTACGTACCGAAGCCGGTGGACGTCGATCAGCTGCTGACCGTCGTCTGCGCGCTCCTGGATCCCGAGGCCGCGTCCGTGACCGCGTCCGAGGACATCACGGTGGCGGATCCGGGTACTTCAGGTTCCGGTACTTCAGGGCAGACGGCGGCACCGCCGACGACTGAGTGAGGCACAGTCATCATGAGCGCTGAGGCAACGACCGACGAGAGTGCCGGCATCCTCCTGGTCGACGACATGGAGGACAACCTGGTCGCGCTGGAGGCCGTCCTGGGGTCCCTCAACGAGCCGCTGGTACGGGCTCGTTCGGGCGAGGAGGCGATGAAGGCGCTGCTGCGGCAGCGGTTCGCGGTGGTTCTGCTGGACATCCGGATGCCGGGCATGGACGGGTTCGAGACCGCGGCCAACATCAAACGGCTCGACCAGACCAAGGACGTCCCGATCATCTTCCTGACCGGCACGGACTCGGATGCGGGGTATGCGTTCCGTGGTTACGCCACGGGTGCCGCCGACTACTTGACCAAGCCGTTCGATCCCTGGGTGCTGCGGGCCAAGGTGAGCGTCTTTCTCGAACTGCACCGTAAGAACCAGCTGTTGGAGCGGATGCTGGCGCGGGAGCAGGGGCAGTTCGATGAACTGGCGTTGCGGCTCAAGGAAGTTGAGGAGCGGATGGCGGCGAGTGCGGTGGACGAGGTGCGGGAACTTCGGGTTCAGGTGCGAGAGATGGGGCTACTGGTGCGGGAGTTGCGGCGGCGCTCGACCAGGTAGGCAGTTTGCAACGCGCGCCTCTGGTGGGGGCTGGGCGCGCCCACGCGGCGGAGCCGCAAATAGACACAGCCCCGCGCCCCTAGGGGGTTGGGCCCGGCCCCCACCGAACAGTCACGCCTCGCGCGAACCCGCGTACATCTCGTCGATCAGGTGCTTGTACTCGCGTTCCACCACCGGGCGCTTGAGCTTGAGGCTCGGGGTGATCTCGCCGTGTTCCACGTCGAGGTCGCGCGGGAGGAGGCGGAACTTCTTGATGGTCTGCCAGCGCTGGAGGCCCTCGTTGAGTTCCTTGACGTAGGCCTCGATCATGGCGACCGTCGCGGGGGCGGCGACGACCTCGGCGTAGGACTTGCCCGCGAGGTCGTTGTCCTTGGCCCACTCCAGGATGGACGGTTCGTCGAGGGAGATGAGGGCGGTGCAGAAGTTCCGGTCGGCGCCGTGCACCAGGATGTTGGAGACGTACGGGCAGACGGCCTTGAACTGGCCCTCGACCTCGGCCGGCGCGATGTACTTGCCGCCGGAGGTCTTGATCAGGTCCTTCTTGCGGTCCGTGATGCGGAGGTAGCCGTCGGGGGACAGCTCGCCGATGTCGCCGGTGTGGAACCAGCCGTCGGACTCCAGGACTTCGGCGGTCTTCTCGGGCAGGCCGTGGTAGCCCTCCATGATGCCGGGGCCGCGCAGCAGGATCTCGCCGTCGTCCGCAATGCGCACCTCCGTGCCGGGCAGCGGCTTGCCGACCGTGCCGGTGCGGTAGGCCTCGCCGGGGTTCACGAAGGAGGCCGCGGAGGACTCGGTCAGGCCGTAGCCCTCAAGGATGTGGATGCCGGCGCCGGCGAAGAAGTAGCCGATGTCGGGCGCGAGCGCGGCCGATCCGGAGACGCACGCGCGCAGCTTGCCGCCGAAGGCCTCGCGGATCTTCGCGTAGACCAGCGCGTCGGCGACCTTGTGCTTGGCGGCGAGGCCGAAGGGCGCGGTGGCCACGCCGGTGCGGCGGAAGTTGTCCTGGGTGACCTTGGCGTACTCGCGGGCGACCTCGGCGGCCCACTGGAAGATCTTGTACTTGGCCGGGCCGCCGGCCCGCGCCTTGGCCGCGACGCCGTTGTAGACCTTCTCGAAGATGCGCGGTACGGCCGCCATGTACGTCGGCTGCACGACCGGCAGATTCTCGATGATCTTGTCGACGCGGCCGTCCACGGCGGTGACGTGCCCGATCTCGATGTGCCCGGACGTGAGCACCTTGCCGAAGACGTGCGCGAGCGGCAGCCAGAGGTACTGCACGTCGTCGGAGCCGAGCAGTCCGGTCGCGGCGATGGCCTTCGCCAGGTACGACCAGTTGTCGTGCGGGAGACGGACTCCCTTGGGGCGGCCGGTCGTCCCCGAGGTGTAGATGATCGTCGCGAGCTGGTCCTTGGTGATGGCCCCGACCCGCTCCTTGATCAGGTCCGGGTTCTTCTCCAGGTACGCGGCGCCCCGCTGCTCCAGCTCCGCGAGGGTGAGCACCCGGTCGCCGGTCTCGACGCCGGTCGGGTCGATGACCACGACGTGCGTCAGCTCGGGCAGTTCGGCGCGCTTCTCCTGTGCCTTGGCGAGCTGCGCCGCGTCCTCCGCGATGAGGACCTTGCTCCCGGAGTCGGAGAGGATGAAAGTCGACTCGTCGGCGTTGGTCTGCGGGTACACCGTGGTCGTGGCGGCGCCGGCGCACAGGATGCCCAGGTCGGCGAGGATCCACTCGACGCGGGTGGCGGAGGCGAGCGCGACGCGCTCCTCGGGCTGTACGCCCAGTTCGATCAGTCCGGCCGCGATCGCGAAGACCCGCTCGGCGGCCTGCGCCCAGCTCAGCGACTTCCAGTCGTCGGGGCCCTCGCCCGAGGGCGCCGGCACCGGGTAGCGGTAGGCCTCGGCGTCGGGCGTGGCGGCCACGCGGTCCAGGAAGAGGCCCGCCACGGACGGCGGACGGTTCTCGATCAGGGTCTGTGTGTCGCTCACGACATCCTCCGGGGCCCGCGACAGTGCGGCTGGCTCATTGCTACGGCTGTTGTTTAACTCACGAGTAACTATCGAGCAGTGATCAGAGTAAGCCGCGACCGGCCGGTGCGTAAGGGGCGGTGGACGGTCACTTCGAACAGAGCCATGACCACTTCGTACAGAGCCAAGACATAGGGCCCGCGGCGCCGAAGCGCAACGGGCCCTGTGAATCGTCTGGCTATCGTCCGGAATTTCGGTGTACGGGCCCGCTACTTCTTGCCCTTGGCGCCGCCACCGCTGTCGTCGCTGGACAGCACCGCGATGAAGGCCTCCTGGGGAACCTCCACGGAACCCACCATCTTCATCCGCTTCTTGCCCTCCTTCTGCTTCTCCAGCAGCTTCCGCTTACGGGAGATGTCACCGCCGTAGCACTTGGCGAGGACGTCCTTGCGGATGGCGCGGATGGTCTCGCGGGCGATGACCCGGGAGCCGATGGCGGCCTGGATGGGCACCTCGAAGGCCTGTCGCGGGATGAGTTCCCGCAGCTTGGCGACGAGCCGCACGCCGTACGCGTACGCCGCGTCCTTGTGCGTGATCGCCGAGAAGGCGTCCACCTTGTCGCCGTGCAGCAGGATGTCCACCTTGACCAGGCTGGACGTCACCTCGCCGGTGGGCTCGTAGTCGAGCGAGGCGTAGCCCCGGGTCTTGGACTTCAACTGATCGAAGAAGTCGAAGACGATCTCCGCGAGGGGGAGCGTGTAGCGGATCTCGACGCGGTCCTCCGAGAGGTAGTCCATGCCGAGCAGCGTGCCGCGCCGGGTCTGGCACAGCTCCATGATCGCGCCGATGAACTCCGACGGCGCGAGGATCGTCGCGCGGACGACGGGCTCGTAGACCTTGTCGATCTTCCCCTCGGGGAACTCGCTCGGGTTGGTGACGACGTGCTCGCTGCCGTCCTCCATCTCGACCCGGTACACCACGTTCGGCGCGGTCGCGATGAGGTCGAGCCCGAACTCGCGCTCCAGCCGCTCCCGGATCACGTCCAGGTGCAGCAGTCCGAGGAAGCCGACGCGGAAACCGAAGCCCAGCGCGGCCGAGGTCTCCGGCTCGTAGACGAGCGCGGCGTCGTTGAGCTGGAGCTTGTCGAGGGCCTCGCGCAGCTCCGGGTAGTCGGACCCGTCCAGCGGATACAGGCCCGAGAAGACCATCGGCTTGGGGTCCTTGTACCCGCCGAGCGCCTCGGTCGCGCCCTTGTGCAGGGTGGTGATCGTGTCACCGACCTTGGACTGGCGGACGTCCTTCACCCCGGTGATCAGATAGCCGACCTCGCCGACCCCGAGCCCGTCCGCGCCGAGCATCTCCGGCGAGTTCGTCCCGATCTCCAGCAGCTCGTGCGTGGCGTTCGTGGACATCATCCGGATCTTCTCGCGCTTGGTGAGCTGTCCGTCGATGACCCTGATGTACGTCACGACACCGCGGTAGGAGTCGTAGACCGAGTCGAAGATCATGGCGCGGGCAGGCGCGTCCGCGTTCCCGACGGGCGCCGGGATCTCCTTGACGACCTTGTTCAGCAGCGCGTCGACACCGATACCGGTCTTCGCGGACACCCGCAGCACGTCGTCGGGCTCGCACCCGACGAGATTGGCCAGCTCCTCGGCGAACTTCTCGGGCTGCGCGGCCGGCAGGTCGATCTTGTTCAGTACGGGGATGATCGTGAGGTCGTTCTCCATCGCCAGGTACAGGTTGGCGAGGGTCTGGGCCTCGATGCCCTGGGCGGCGTCCACGAGCAGCACGGTGCCCTCGCAGGCGGCGAGCGACCGCGAGACCTCGTACGTGAAGTCGACGTGTCCCGGGGTGTCGATCATGTTGAGGATGTGGGTACTGCCCTGGTCGTCCCCGAGGGTCGGGGCCCACGGCAGACGCACGGCCTGGGACTTGATCGTGATGCCACGCTCGCGCTCGATGTCCATGCGGTCGAGGTACTGAGCACGCATCTGCCGCTGGTCGACCACTCCGGTCAGCTGGAGCATCCGGTCAGCGAGCGTGGACTTGCCATGGTCGATGTGCGCGATGATGCAGAAATTGCGGATCAGCGCCGGGTCGGTACGGCTCGGCTCGGGCACATGGCTGGGGATCGCGGGCACGCAGGGTCCTGATTCTTGAGGCGTCCGCAGTCTCTGCGGTCTCGGGTCGGATCGATACGTAGACTCCATCGTCCCACGCGTGGGAGGTGCGGTCCGGTTTGGGCCGGTGCGGGTGGGTAACCATGGGGGTTTTCGCGGGTCGGTTCGGGGG
>NZ_JBXVPZ010000380.1:0-9707 GCF_057961495.1 Streptomyces sp. P5F9
GGACGATCCCCAGCTTCCACCACAGCAGAAACCGAATCAGCTCGACCAGTGACTACACCACTCGGCGGGACACCATCCTCGGTCTACCCCCCATCGATCGGTTGGACTTGCTCACAACCGACTTGGGCGGCGAATCGGATGAGTCGATCCAGACAGGCCCAGGTAGGGCTAGCATGACTCTGTGTCGTTGTTGCCATGGGAGTGCGTGATCCTAGGGGTGCCTGCCTCGCTCCAAGGATCATCCAGTCGGCGTAGAGCGTGGAGGGCCGACGTGAGTGCGGCCGCACGCAAGGTTTGGCCGGCCGGAGTCGCGCCACTCGCCTCCTCATTGAGCGTAACGATCACGTTCTTCCATCAAGGCTCTCCACTCGATGTGGACAACATGCTCAAGCCCATCCAGGATGCGCTCTGCGGGATCGCTTTTGTTGACGATGCCCAAGTCACAGACGTCCATGGGAGTTTGCGAGACGTGAACGGGGCCTTCAAAGTATGCGGTCTCTCTGCTGCTCTTGCTGAGGGTTTCGTCTCGGGAGGGCCATTCGTCCATATCAAACTGGAGGAATCTCCCGGACATGAGGAGCTGCCATGAATTCCAGAGAGATCGAGGTAATCCAGGCAGCCGTCAGTGAGCTGGAAGGTGAGGGATGGAGCGTGCACCTCTATCCTGACCGAAAGAGTCTCCCAGAATCCCTTGGTGAATTCTCTCCAGAATTTGTCGCCAGCCGACAAGGCGAGCATGTTCTAGGGAAAATTAGCTGCCTTGAGGATCCGGGCAGGGCCACTCTTGTTGAGCTGGCTTCCCGGGTGTCTGAGCTTCCGGAATGGCGGCTTGAGCTTGTTTGGACGGGGAGTAACCAGCCTTATCCGGAAATCAAGCCCATGTATTTGCTGAAGGCCGAGGCGGAAAGGCTCGCATTGCACGATGAAACGCATTCCATCTTGCTTGCGCATGAAGTTGCCACGGCTATTCTAATTCAACTGGATTTGCTTGATAAGGGATCATCTAGAGATACCCTGGCTAGTTACGCGAGTTCTCTATACGGCAACGGGCGAATCTCTAAATGGCGCTATTCGGCGCTCATGAGTCTGGCAACGGCACGTAATGAAGTAGTTCATGGCGGCCGAGCTTCCAAAAAAGCATTCCCCGTTGTGCAAAGGGGGTTGGAAGCTGCTTGGTCTCTCTACCCGAACCCTCCTCTTTCATCCTTCGAGATGGTTGATCGAATCGAATCTCACTTCGAGTCGAGCGAGGGCCGGGCTAATGCCGTCGCCATCGCGCAGGCCATCAAGGGTGCTTTCCCTGGGGTACATCCGTTGGATGTCGTCGAAGTGACGGAGATTCTCGCTAATACTGGGCCGCATTTCGACTAAATTAGTCGAAACGCAGTCCCGAGCATTGTGATGACGTGTCCGTTCGCGCGAGAGGACCACATTCAATGGATTTCTGGCTTAGTCTGGGCTTTAAAGGAAATCCCTACATAGTCAAACCTTTGCCCGGCAGCGAAGACGGCAGAGAGCTGCTAGTCGGGCGAGATGTTGAACTCCGGTCACTCCTGCGCCGAATCCGCGAGAGTGACATGCACGTCGTGCTGGAGGGGCCCAACGGTGTTGGTAAAACCAGCCTTGTGTCAGTAGCGACGTGGGTGGCCGGCGAGGACTTCAGGCAGGGACAGAGTCAGCAACTGTACTTACCCTTACCCGAGCCTTTGCAGGTAAAGGAAGACGCGGAGGAGTTCATTAGTTCGTGCTATTTCGGGATCGCCCGAGCCTTCCTCGAAAATGAAAGTACGCTCAAGCGTGCCGGACGCTCAGTTCCTCGCACCAAGGATCTCAATCTCTGGCTGAACTCTCCCGTTTTGAGGGCTCGTGGTGGCGGCTTCAGTAGCCCCTTTGGGGGATTCACCGGTTCTGCTGGAATTGCTGCTAATACTTCCCAGGGGTACACCCAAGCTGGTTTCAGGGCTGCAGTGAAGAGATGGCTAGCCGATGCATTCCCTGACGGGTCCGGAGGCTTCGTAGGGCTCATCGACAACCTGGAACTAATCGATGTCTCTAGCGAGGCTCAGCGGGTAATCGAAGAGATCAGAGACCCGGTTTTGCAGCTTCCCGGAACGCGCTGGGTAATCTGCGGTGCGCGCGGTATTGCTCGTAGCGTTGCTGCCACGCCGCGCATGAATGGAGTGTTGTCGGATCCGATTGACATTTCTCCTGTTCCGGATTCACATATTCCTCGACTCATCGACGCTCGACTTCGCCACTACAGCGTTCAAGATCAAGCTTCAGCGCCGGTCTCAGCCAAATCATTTGAGCACATCTATGAAGTAAGTCATCAAAACCTGAGAGACTCTTTGAGCTACTCTCAAGATTTCTCTTTCAGCCTGGAGCCAGAATTTTTCATCGAGAGTGCTCCTTTGGAAATCGAGCAAGCTGCGAGAGATTGGTTGGCCGATCTTGCAGTGAAGTACGAGAGGGACATTCGACTACAGCCACGTATGTGGCGACTGCTTGATGATCTGGCAGGGATTGGTGGCGCTTGTTCTCCCGGAGATCACCAGGATCTCGGTTTCAATGACCGCACTCACATGCGTAAGAATGTGGTCGACCTTGAACGCTTTGGCCTTGTCACAAGTAGCCGTGAAGAGGTTGATCAACGTCGCCGATCTATTGAAATGACTTCAAAGGGATGGCTGGTTCACTACTCTCGCTCACGAGGGCTACTAAACCCCACCATCTTTGGAATCGAAGAATCCTCCTAGATAGATTCCTCCGGTTCACTCTGCAGCCGGTGGAACACGATGTTCGTTTTGTGTTCTTTGAGCCATAGAGCCGACCGTCCCAGCCGTGATGTACCCCTTCTCTGGCATCAGGTAGCTGCGCGCGCGGCACGGGCGCCGGCCGGGCTGGAGCGGGGCGGAGACAGGAGCGCAGGCCCGGCCGGGGGCCGGGCCGCGCGCGGGGAGCGGAGCGAGCCGCCTTGAACCAGTAGAGAAAGTTGTAACTCAGTCGGTCGCGTGGGGCTGTCCGATCCCGGGTGATGCTTGATGGTTCGGTTCCGGCTGATAGTTGACGGTGGCCGTGATCGGCTTGGCTGTGTCCGTCTCATTCGGAGCTGTCTGGGGCCAGTTGGCGATGCGGGCCCGGGCTGCTTCGGCGATCACGGCCCAGGGGTCGTCTGTCAGGCGGAGTACCGTACTGCGCGGGGAGCGCTGATGCGTGGCGACAGTGTTGCGGACGGCATCGTGGGGATCGTTAGCTAGCTTCTCCAACAGTTCGGCCGGGCAGTTGCGGCGGCTCGCTACCCTGCCGCGAACACGCCAGTCGTCGTCCTTGATCAGTTCGGCAAGGACCTCCGGCGGGCAACTGCGGTTATGGGCTGCCCAGAACCGCATGTCCGGGTGCTCACGCACCAACTCATCCCAGACCGGCATCGGCATAGCCGCCCGCGCCGAGCGGTCCCTCTCCGCTGGATCCTCGCTCAGGCGCAGACGAATGAACTCCTCGACGGAGTTGATCTCAGGAAACCGGTCCGGCATGGCAGGACCGTAACGCACCGGGTCTAGGGAAGGCATCAAGCCTCACCCGACGTCGAACCGTCAAGCATCGACTAAGACTCGATATCGGTCGCGTGGGTCCTGTGAGGTTTGAAGTCGTGTGAGCACGCTGGGAGTTCGGCACCTTGACGGTGTGCCAGTGGCAGGAAGATCACTGGGTTCACAGTCCAAGTGATGAGTGTGCGGGCGTGGATGACGGACACCGTCCAGGGCACGCGGCGCAACAGGGCTCGTCGGGTGTTGACGCGGTGGTCGTAGAGTCGTTCCCATGCCTCCTGAGAGGCGTCGGAGTCGAGTTCCGGTGAGATGGTGCGCAGGATCTCGGAGACCCAGTTGTTCGCCTCGGTCTCTGTGTAGGCGTCGTAGGAGCCGAAGAGCGTTGGCGGCTGGCAGTCGTCCAAGTGCCGGGTCCAGCACTCGCACCAAAAGCCTGGGTCGATCGTCGTGCTCAGCACGGGTGCCCTCCTCGTCGTACGTCCGTGAAGAGTTCTGCGGTGACGGTGTGACCGACTTCGCTGTCGTGGACCACGACCCGGTGGGCGATCGCGCTGACCATGCCCAGCCCCCGGCCGTGTTCCGCCTCCTGGTCCTGGTGCTCGGCCTTCGGAGCCGTACCGGCGCCCCCGCCGTCCGTCACCGACAGAGCCACCACCTGCGACGACACGGCAAGCGCCAGATGAAAGCTGCCGGCCTCCCGCCCACTGGCCGTGTGGAGGATCGCGTTCGCGCTCAGCTCGCTCACGATCAGTTCGGCGTCCTCGGCCAGGGGCGAGCCGCGCAGGATGTCGCGCGTCCACCGGCGGGCCCTGCTGACCTCTTCGGGGAAACCTGGGCAAGTGAGTCCCCAGACCCGCGCAGTGCTCGTATACTCGTGCATACAAGTTCCTTCGTGCTGGTAGGCCGCCATGTGCAGCGGGTTCGGGCTAGACGAGTTTCACGCCGTCGTGGGCGCGGATGGCTGGCGGAGACGCCGCGTCGAGTGCGTCGATGACGCGGATCGCGTATGCCTCGTCGGCGAGTTCGGATACTTCTTCGCGGGTGGCCCAGCGCAGTGCGCGGGTCTCGTCCCCGGTGGTGGGTGTGCCGTCGGCGGCCTGGCAGCGGAAGACCAGGGAGACGATCAGCCCGGTCATGTTCTTGTAGACACCGGTCAGGGTCGCCGGGAGTGCGATCTTGATGCCGGTTTCTTCCAGGACTTCGCGCTGGAGGGCCTCGGGGAGGGTTTCGTCTCGCTCGACGACGCCACCCGGAGGTTCCCACTTGCCGTTGTCGCGGCGCTTGATCAGGAGGGCGCGGCCGTGGTCGTCGACCATGACTCCGGCGACGCTCACGGAGTGCGGACGGTTAGTGCTCACGTTCCTCGGCCCTCCCGGCTGGCTAGGCTCTCCACCGTAGCAACAACACTCGCCCACTCGTCTAGATACCTAAAGGAGTACTCGACGTGAGCCCTCTCCGTTCCGGCCTGCTCGGCGATCTCGACCCCACGAGTGATCGTGCGGTCTTCCGGCAGATCGCCGACCAGCTGCGCGAGGCCATCGACCGTGGGCGGTTCAAGGAGGGCGAAAAGCTGCCCTCCGAAGCTGACCTCGTCGAGCACTACGGAGTTTCCCGGATGACCGTCCGCAACTCCTTCTCCGTTCTCCAGGGTGAGGGCCTGGTGCACGCCGAGCACGGCAAGGGCGTCTTCGTCCGGCCCCGGCCGCCCGTACGGCGTCTCGCCTCCGACCGGTTCGCCCGGCGCCACCGTGAGCAGGGCAAGTCCGCGTTCATCGTCGAGGCGGACGCCGCCGGCAGTCACCCCCAGGTCGACAGTCTGGAGGTCAAGGAGGAGAAGGCCAGTCAGGACATCTCCACCCGGCTCGGCTCCGTACGGCGCGTGCTCGCCCGACGCCGCCGGTATCTGCTGGACGGAAAGCCGGTCGAGTTCGCCACCTCCTATCTCCCCCTCGACATCGCGCGCGGTACGCCGATCGCCGAACCCAACCCGGGCCCCGGCGGCATCTACGCCCGCCTCGAAGAACTCGGCCACCACCTCGACCACTTCGAGGAGGAGATCCGCGCCCGGATGCCCTCGCCCACCGAGGTCAAGACGCTCCGGCTAGCCTCCGGCGTACCCGTGATCCACCTCATCCGCACCGCGTACGACACGGAAGGGCGGGCCGTGGAGGTCTGCGACACGGTCATGGCGGCGGACGCGTACGTCCTCTCCTACCAGCTCCCCGCGACATGAGCGCGGACCGCGTCGTGCCTGGCGAAGCGTGGACGGGCGATGACCGCGCTCACAACGACGCCTGTCACGAGCGCTGGTTGCAGGTCCAGAACAGGCCCACTCGTCAGCCTGGTTATCGCGACGGCTGGTACGACGCGCAATGCGGGGGCTGTCGGTTCTGGATCGCGTTGAGCGGAGAGCTGGGGCGGGACTGGGGAGTCTGCACTCAGGACGGCTCGGCGTTCGATGGGCGAGCCCGTTTCGAGCATGACGGGTGCGAGCTGTTCACCGCCCGGGAGGACGGTTCCTTCGGGTGAGTTCGCCCGGGTCTGGCTGGTGCGTGGGGATGCTTCTCCGAACTCGTACACCCCAACGTGCATACTCGTATAGACGAGTGGGCAAGTTGTGTGGCAGGGTGGTCCGCACGAACCCGGAGGCCGGGTTCTCGGATCGCTACATATATAGACGAGTAGATAGGTAAACTTCCTTGCGTACCATCCGTGTTGAGACCGCCACCGCGACGATCCTGCTGACCGAGGCCCCGGAGCCGAAGGTTCGCGACCGTCAGACCGGCGAGATCGCCAAGGACGCCGTCAGCGGCGAGGCGCTGATGACGCTCGGCGTCGTCTACATCGAGGAGGGCGAGTCGTCCCTCATCAAGGTCACTGTCCCCGAGGGCGGGGTGTCCGAGGGACTGGCGCTCGGAGCTCCGGTCTCGCTCCCGGGCCTGGTCGCCCGTCCCTGGGAGAGCGTGTTCAACGGGCAGCAGCGCCACGGCATCGCCTTCCGGGCCGCCGCCGTGACTCCGGCCGTCTTCCCGGTCACGGCCGGGGTCGCCGCCTGATGGCCGACCTGACGTCGCTCCTGGAGGTGGGTGGTCCCCTCGCCGCACTCGGTGGCGGGGCCGCCTACGCCCGGGCCAAGTACCCGGCCGCGTACTGGTCCACGATCGGCCTGCCGATATCCACAACCCGCCTGCTCAGCTCGTACGGCTCGGTCATGGAGGCCTGCGGCCTGACCGTCGCCCCGTCCCGGCTGCGCATCCTCGCCGTCAAGGCCACCACCCGACGTGAGGTCCGGCCCGTACCGCCCCGCCGGGGCGTCATCCGACCCACGACAACTGGCATGCGGATACGGCTGCGGCTCGCCCCGGGCCAGGAGCCCGCCGACGTCGCCGCCTCTGCCGAACGGCTGCGGCACGCCTGGGGAGTTCACGCCGTCTACGTCACCACCCTCAAGCCCGGTGTCGTCGAACTCCGGCTCGTCGGCTACGACGTACTGCGCCGGGTCCGCATGCCCCGCACCCGCAAGCTCCCGTCCGGCCTCCTCAAAGTGCCGGTCGCCCTGCGGGAGGACGCCACCCCGTTCGTACGCGACTACCGCACCGTTCCGCACCAACTCACCCTCGGCGCAACGCTGTCGGGCAAGTCCATGTACCTGCGCCACCTGGTCGCCGGACTCGCCCGCCAGCCGGTCGCCCTGGTCGGCATCGACTGCAAGCGCGGCGTGGAACTGTCCCCGTTCGCTGCCCGCCTCTCGGCCCTGGCCACCGACCCCGACCAGGCAGCCGACCTGCTGCCCGCGCTCATCGACGAAATGGAGGACCGCTACGACCTGATCAAGTCCCGGCAGGGCATCGCCCCCAACACCCCCGACGAGGAGATCACTTCAGACATCTGGGGCCTGCCAGAACGCGAACGACCCGTCCCGATCGTGCTGTTCGTCGACGAGGTGGCAGAACTCTTCCTCGTCGCCACCCGCAAGGACGAGGAACGACGCGACGAGATGGTCACCCAGCTCATCCGCCTCGCCCAACTCGGCCGCGCCGCCGGCATCTACCTCGAAGTCTGCGGACAGCGCTTCGGCGCCGAACTCGGCAAGGGCGCCACCATGCTCCGCGCCCAGCTCACCGGCCGCGTCTGCCACCGCGTCAACGACGAAGCCTCCGCCAAGATGGCACTCGGCGACATCGCTCCTGAAGCTGTCGGCGCGGCCTGCGCCATCGCTCCCGAACGTCCCGGCCTGGCCGTGGCGGGGGATACCTCCGGCGGCTGGTCCCGCATCCGCACCCCGTACCTGTCCCTCGGCGAGGCCGCCGAGATCTGTCGCGACTCCGCGCACCTGGTGCCCGACCTGCCCGCGCTCAAGCGCTTCCAGCCATACGCGCCCGCGCAACTGGTCAAGGCCCCGGGCCCCAACGTCCAGCCGCGCCCGGCAACCAACTGACCTTCCCCCAGCCCGGTTTGGCGTGACTGCCTCGCGCCACGTCCCTACCCCTCCATGCCCGAACCCGGAAGGAGCCGCATCATGCGCGCCCAACTGGCCCGCGTCGACGCGGTACTCGTCCAAGCCCTCATCGCCGCCGCCCTCTCCTTCGCCCACCTGCACGACATCGCCTCGGCGGCCGGACAGGACGGGTGGAAAGCGTGGGCCTATCCGATCAGCGTGGACTTGCTGCTTGTCGCCGCCTGGCGTCGACTGCGGACCGGCGAGGCGAAGGCCTCCGGCTGGTGCTGGTTCGTCATCGCGCTGACCGCGTCTCTCGGTGCGAACGTCGCGACCGCCGGCCTGCTCGACCTCGGCGACGTCCCCGCCTGGCTGCGCATCCTCGTCGCGGGCTGGCCCGCCGTCGCTTTCCTCGGCGGAACCCTCCTCGCCCACACCACAACACCCGCGGCAACCAACGACATTGAGACCGCCGACGTCCAGGAGGACGTACCCGAACCCCCGCGTCAGACGCCCGCGCAACCGGCCATTGAGGCACCACCCGAGCGCCCTGCCGTGCCGGTCCCGGCAGCCCTGATCGAGCACGCCCGCAAGGTCGCCGCCGAGCACCACACCCGCACCGGCGCCCCCATCGATACCCCGACCCTCCGCGCTCGCCTCGGCGTCCCTGCGCCCATGGCCGAAGCCATCGTCGCCCAACTCTGAAGTCGGAGTTCTGCGGAAGGTGTTACTTCTTCCGCCGTACTCGCTGAACTCCTGCGTTGGCCAGAAGGAGCAGCACCAAAAAGCAGCACATGGTGATCACCGTGGCCCAGGAATCGCCCAGCCACCATCGGCCCCCAGCGCCCGCGAGCCCCAGTATCACCGCGATCCCGCCGAAGGCGATCAGCCCACGTATTCCTCGTGACATGCCGCCTGTCTACACGCCCTCGCCCCCCTCGGGCGAGCGATCAACGAAATGGAGATCATCCGTGCCAGCCAACCGCCGCTTCCGCAACGTCATCCGCATCGGCCCCGTCCAGGTCGCCACCTCCTACGACGACCGGGGCCAGGAGAAGCACACCGCCGCCTGCACCGCGCCGCGCTGCGGTGCCTCGCACGACTACGACAGCCGGGCCGCCGCCGAGTTGGCGGCCCACACCCACCGCTGCCCCGTCCGCTGAAAGGGAGTTCCACCCCGTGACCGTCAGCCTGCCGCTCGTCGTCGTCCTCGGCTTCTTCGCCTGGGGAGCGGTCAAGTTCCTCGGCGTCCGCACCTGGATCGTCGTACTGATCGCCCTCTTCGGCTTCTGGCTCTCGCACACCTTCCTCGCCCCCGCCATCGAGTCCGGCACGCGCTCCGGTGTGGGTGTCGTAAACGGCTCACACGACTAGACGAGTAGATGAGAAAGGGTTCGCTGTGTTCCTGCCCAAGTACCCCGACAACCCGACCCCGCCGCCCGCACACACCCACACCCCGGCCGCCCCGATGCCCGTACGGCGCTCGCTCCCGCCGGTCTCCGTCGACCGCAACACGGTCGTCGCCCTGGTCGTCGGCGGAGTCGTCCTCACCGCGCTCCTGGCAGCCGTCGCCGTAACGGCCATCTCCGTAGCCATCGCCGCCGTGGTCCTGCGCTCGATGCTCCGCGACCACCGCCGCTGAACGACTCCCGGAACTACCCCTGGCCTCCGGGGCGGCGGCACACGACCAAGCATTTCGCCGCCCCGGGGCCCGTCTCTCC
>NZ_JBXVPZ010000381.1:0-9677 GCF_057961495.1 Streptomyces sp. P5F9
GGAGGCTAGTCGGGCGGCGGAGGTGGAGGGGCCTGAGGCGACGCCGGCCTCCGCAACGACACCAGGTCGGACAAGTCCCGGTCCGACAGCTCGGTCAATGACGACTCGCCGGAGCCGAGGATCGCGTCTGCCAGCGCCCGCTTGGATTCGAGCATGTCGGCGATGCGGTCCTCGACCGTGCCCTCGGTGATGAGGCGGTGGACCTGGACGGGCTGGGTCTGGCCGATGCGGTAGGCACGGTCGGTGGCCTGTTCCTCGACGGCCGGGTTCCACCAGCGGTCGAAGTGGACGACGTGGCCCGCGCGGGTGAGGTTCAGGCCGGTGCCCGCCGCCTTCAGGGAGAGGACCAGGACCGGGGTCGCGCCCGCCTGGAAGCGGTCCACCATGCGCTCCCGCTCCGGGACCGGTGTGCCGCCGTGGAGGAGCTCCACCGGGATCGCGCGGGCCGACAGGTGGGCGGTGATCAGGCGGGCCATGCCTACGTACTGCGTGAAGACGATCGCGGAGCCGTCCTCGGACAGGAGCGTGTCCAACAGCTCGTCCAGCAGGGCGAGTTTGCCGGAGCGGGCGATGAGGCGGTCTCCGGTGGCCTGTGCTGCCGCGTGGTCCTCCTTCAGGTACAGCGCCGGGTGGTCGCAGATCTGCTTGAGGGAGGTGAGGAGCTTCAGGACCAGGCCGCGGCGGGCGATGCCCTCCGTCGTCTCGATCGCGAGCATCGACTCCCGGACCACCGCCTCGTACAGCGAGGCCTGTTCGCGGGTGAGCGGGACCGGGTGGTCCGTCTCCGTCTTGGGCGGCAGTTCGGGGACGATGCCCGGGTCGGACTTCTTGCGGCGCAGCAGGAACGGGCGGACCAGGCGGGCGAGCCGGGTCACCGCCTCCTCGTCCTCGCCGTTCTCCACCGCGCGCGCGTGCCGGGCGCGGAAGGACTTCAGAGGGCCGAGGAGTCCGGGGGTCGTCCAGTCCAGCAGGGCCCAGAGTTCGGAGAGGTTGTTCTCCACCGGGGTGCCGGTCAGCGCCACGCGCGCGGGGGTCGGGATCGTGCGCAGGGCCTTCGCCGTCGCCGAGTACGGGTTCTTGACGTGCTGTGCCTCGTCCGCGACGACCATGCCCCACGGCTGTTGGGCGAGGGTCAGTGCCGCCGAGCGCATCGTGCCGTACGTCGTGAGCACGAAGCCGCCGGTCAGGTCCTCCAGGGTGCGGTCCGCGCCGTGGAAGCGGCGGACGGGGACTCCGGGGGCGAAGCGGGTGATCTCCCGCTGCCAGTTGCCCAGGAGGGAGGCCGGGCAGACCACCAGGGTGGGGGCGCGGTGGGCTCGGCGCAGGTGCAGGGCGATGAGGGTGATCGTCTTGCCGAGGCCCATGTCGTCGGCGAGGCAGCCGCCCAGGCCGAGGGAGGTCATGAGGTCGAGCCAGGCCAGGCCCCGGAGTTGGTAGTCCCGCAGAGTGGCGTCCAGACCCTGGGGTGGCTCGGCGGGATGGATGCCTGCCGTCAGGCGGTCGCGCAGGGTGGCCAACGCGCCGACCGGGACCGCCTCCACGGTCTCGCCGTCGACCTCCGCCGTGCCGGTGAGCGCGACGGACAGCGCGTCGACCGGGTCGAGCAGGCCCAGTTCGCGTTTGCGTGCCTTGCGGACGAGGGCCGGGTCGACCAGCACCCACTGGTCCCGCAGCCGTACGACCGGGCGGTGGGCCTCGGCCAGCAGGTCCATCTCGGCCTCGGTGAGCGGGTCGCCGCCGAGCGCCAACTGCCAGCGGAACTGGAGCAGTTCCTCGCTCTCGAAGAAACCCGTGCCGTCGGTCGCGGAGCCCGGCGCCGACCGCACCACGGCCGCTGCCGTCAGGTCCTGTGCCAGGTCCCGGGGCCAGTGGACGGCGACCCCGGCCGCCGCGAGCCGCGTGGCCGCCATGCCGAGCAGCTCGCCCAGCTCCTCCTCGGACAGGGCCAGTACGTCGGGCACGTCCAGCTCGGAGAGGCGGTCCAGCGGGGGCCAGACGCGCGCGGCCCGTCGTACGGCCAGCGCGGCGTCCACGCGTGCGCGGGGGCCGAAGGCGGTGTCGGCCGTGCCCGCCCACAGGGCCGCCGCGTCGACCACGAGGGTCGGGTCGGCGAGGCTGTGGACCTGGACGATCGCCGCGCCCGCGCTGCGCACCCGACCGCCGTCGTCGAACAGGTCGTACGCCGACAGGTCCAGGCGGAGCGAGATCCGCACGCCCGCGTCCATGCCTGCGGCGACCTCCGCGGCCCAGTCCTGGGCATCGCGCAGCCGCTGCGGCGGGCGCGCCGCGAAGGGCATCCCGGAGGTGTACGGCGCGGCCGGTGTGCGGGGCAGGGTGTCCGCGACCGCGTCCAGGAAGGACCGCATCAGCGCTTCCGGCTCGGGCAGCCGCAGCGGGCCCGGGCCGGGCAGCGGGACCGCGTGACCCTCGTACGGAAGGGCCGCCGCCACCGCGCGGACGTGCGCGATGTCCTCCGGCTCCAGCGGGCCCGCGCGCCACGCGTCGTGGCCTGTGGCGGTGAGGCCGGGGAGCAGCCGGCCGCGGGCGGCGAGCCGTAGCGCGTGCAGGGCGGCGGCGCCCCAGCAGGCCGTGGCGGGATGGGCGGCCGGGTCGCGGCGGGCGCGCACGAGCAGCGGCAGGGCCGCCTCGATCGGCAGGGTCAGCGCTGGGGTGGGCCCGCGGCGGACTCCGGCGCCGCGTCGTCGTACGACGGTCAACTCGGTCTGTTCCACGCCCTCTTCGGCTTCGGGGAGTGCGCGCTCGCCGTCGGGGTCCCAGAAGGCGACGCGGCCCTCGCGCGGAACGACGGGGGACGGCAGGAAGACCGCGGCCAGTCGTACGGAGATCTGCTCCGCCGGCGCCATGTCCGTCATACGTCCTGTCACCTCCCGCCCGTCAGTCGTGTCAGCTGTCTTCGACTCTACGGGCGGGGTCTGACAATCGGCCCCGGCGACCGGCCGGGGCCACCTGCTAGGGAACCGTGCGGGAGACGACGAAGACCATGGGGAGCTTGGGGTCGGACAGGTTCACCACGATGTCCTGGGTGGGGGCCGGGTCCTTCTGTTTGTTGACGACGCCCCACCAGGGGCCGGTGCCGGTGAACTTCCAGCCGGTGATCTTCTGGTCGCGGGCGCTGATGGTGATGTCGTGCTTCTTCAGCGTCTTCCGGTCGACGTCTATGCCGGCGAGGAAGGTGTCCAGGCCCGCGTCGGTGGTCTCGAACTGGACGTAGAGGCGGCTGGTCTTCCAGTTGTTGGTCTCGTAGAAGGCGACCTTCTCCGCCGGGTGCGGGACCGGTACCTGATAGAGGCGGCGCTGGACCTTCGAGGGCCAGCCCACGGTGAGCCCGGTCGCCGAGTACTTGTACTCCTTGTCCTTGCCGCTGTTGCGGCTCTGGTTGGCGGAGATCGCCAGGTAGACGGCCGGGACGCCGATGAGCAGCACGATGATGAGCAGGGTGATCGCCCGGCGGCGGGCCTTGTGGCGGGGGTCCTCGGGTGGTCGGGGCGGCTCGTCCCGGGATACGGCCTGACGGGGCAGCGATGCGGTCACGCCGTGTCCTGGCTGCCGCGACGGAACTCCGCGAACCGCTCGTAGCGTTCGTACCGCTCGACCCGGCGGCGCTTGGCGCGGCGGAAGCGGCGGGCGACCAGGCGGGCGAGGTCGGCGGCGCCGACCATGCCGGCCTCGGGGCCGAGCTGGGCGCGCACTATGCGTGCCTCGGGGCGGTAGCCGCGGCCGGTGAGCTGTCGCTTGAACGCGTCCCGCGCGGGGCCGATCAGCAGGTCGTCGGCGGCCGAGACACCGCCGCCGATCACGAAGCAGGACGGGTCGAGGGCGGCGGCGAGGTTGGCGATGCCGACGCCGAGCCACTGGCCGATGTCCTGGAGCAGCTCGATGCACATCGCGTCGCCCTCGCGGGCCAGCTCGGTGATCATCGGACCGGTGATGTCACCGATCTGCCCCTTGACGTGCTCGATGATCCCGTAGGCCACCGGCGAGTCGGCGACGGCCAGCTCCTTGGCCTCTCTGACCAGGGCGTTGCCCGAGCTGTACTGCTCCCAGCAGCCGCGGTTGCCGCACGCGCAGCGGTGGCCGCCGGGCACGACCTGCATATGGCCGAACTCGCCGGCGACGCCGTACTTGCCGCGCTTGACCTGGCCGTCCTCCAGGATCGCGCCGCCGATGCCGGTGCCGAGCGTGATCATGACGAGGTGGTCCTCGCCACGCCCTGCGCCGAAGCGCCACTCGGCCCAGGCGGCGGTGTTCGCGTCGTTGTCCACCAGGACCGGCACGGAGAGCCTGCTCGTGATGCGGTCCCTGAGGGGCTCGTTCCGCCACGACAGGTGGGGCGCGAACAGGACCCGGTTGCGCTCCGCGTCGACCCAGCCGGCCGCGCCGATGCCGACCGCGTGCACGTCGTGCCGGTCGGACAGGTCCAGGACCAGTTCGACGATGGTGTCCTCGACGACCTTGGGGCTCTTGGACTTGTCCGGGGTCTCCGTGCGGAGCTTCTCCAGGATGTTGCCGTCGGCGTCCACGACGCCCGCCATGACCTTGGTGCCGCCGATGTCGATGCCGACGGTGGGCACGCGGGGGGCCGTCAGGTGCGACCGTCGCTCACGGGTGCCGACAGTCCTGAGTGCGGGGGCACGCCGGGAGCCTATGGGGGCGCTGAAGTTGCCGTAGGTGCTCATCAAGGCCCGATTCTGCCTCACCGTGACCGGGGGTGCTGTGCGGGGGCGTGAAGGGGGTGCGGATCGTTGTCTTCTGCGGGTGCGTTGTGGCTGGTCGCGCCCCGCGGCGGAGCCGCAAATCGAAACAGCCCCGCGCCCCTTAAGGGGCGCCTGCCAACCCGGCATTGGAATCGCGAACCCCGCAAATAGACGAGCACCCTCCGGTTCAATTGTCCGGACATTATGACGAATATCGCGGGGGGGAACCGGTGCAGTCAGGGACGCACCAGGAGCTGGAACTCGAACGAATAGCGCGTCGGCCGATAGGTATGGCTGCCGAACTCGACCGCTCTGCCCGTGTCGTCGAACGTGGTGCGCTGCATGGTGAGCAAGGGAGCTCCCTCGGGCTCGGCGAGCCGCTCGGCCTCCTCCGCCGTCGCGCCGCGGGCGCCGATGGACTGGCGGGCGCTGTGCAGGGTGATGCCGGCGGTGCGCATCATCCGGTACAGGCCGGTGGCCTCCAGCTGCGCGGTGTCGAGGTCGAGCAGGCCGAGGGGCAGGTGGTTGGACAGGTACGCCATCGGCTCGCCGTGCGCGAGGCGCAGCCGGTCGATGCGGTGCACGTCGCTGTCCTCGGCGACGCCGAGTGCGGCCGCGACCTCGGCGGAGGCCGTCACGACGGCGTTGACGAGGACCTTCGTGGCGGGGCGCTGCCCGGCCGCCTCCAGGTCGTCGAAGAGGCTGCTGAGTTCCAGCGGGCGTTTCACCTGGCTGTGCACGACCTGCGTGCCGACGCCCCGACGACGCACCAGGAGGCCCTTGTCGACCAGTGACTGGATGGCCTGGCGGACCGTGGGCCGGGACAGGCCGAGCCGGGCCGCCAGTTCGATTTCGTTGCCCAGCAGACTGCCGGGGGTGAGCGAGCCGTGTTCGATCGCGGCCTCCAGTTGCTGGGACAGCTGGAAGTACAACGGCACCGGGCTGCTCCGGTCCACGCTGAGTTCGAGCGGCACTGTCGGGTCCACATCTGGTTTCGGCACGGGCCCGAGCGTAGCTGTGTGAATGGTTGACGGGAAGTGATGTAGTTCGATTGTCCGGACATACGCATTGACAGCGCGCCTGGTCGGCCCTCAGTTTGTTCCCATGCGCATCGGAGTCATCGGTACGGGCCGCATCGGGACCATCCATGCCAGGACCCTCAGCCGTCATCGTGAGGTCGGTTCGCTGATCCTCACGGACGTGGACCCGGTACGGGCCCAGGAGCTGGCGAACCGGCTGGGGGAAACGGCGGCACCGAGTACGGAGGAGATCTTCAAGTGGGGCGTGGACGCCGTGGTGATCACTACGGCGACATCGGCGCACGCGGAATTAATCGGCAGAGCGGCGCGATCCGGGCTCCCGGTGTTCTGCGAGAAGCCCATCGCGCTTGATCTGCCGGGTTCGTTGCAGGCGATCGCCGAGGTCGAGACGGCGGGAACGATCCTTCAGATGGGGTTCCAGCGCCGGTTCGACGCGGGCTACACGGGCGCCCGGGAGGCGGTGCGTTCGGGGCGGCTGGGACGGCTGCACACGGTCCGCGCGACGACGTCCGACCAGACGCCTCCCCCTGCCGCCTATCTGCCGATCTCCGGCGGGCTGTACCGGGACACCCTGATCCACGACTTCGACATGCTGCGCTGGGTGACCGGGCACGAGGTCGTCGACGTGTACGCGACCGGTTCGGACGCCGGTCCCGCGATGTTCCGCGAGGCCGGTGACATCGACACGGCCGCGGCGGTCCTCACCCTGGACGACGGCACCCTGGCCACGACGACGGCCTCGCGCCTGAACGGGGCGGGCTACGACGTCCGGATGGAGTTGGCCGGAGAACTCGACCAGGTCGTGGTCGGCCTGGACGACCGCACGCCGATCGCGTCCACCGAGCCGACCGGTCCTCCGGCCGCGACCAAGCCGTGGACCGGCTTCCTGGAGCGTTTCGGGCCCGCCTACGAGGCCGAGTTGATCGCCTTCGTGGAGGTCGTCGTCGGCCAGCGCACCAACCCGTGCGACGGCCGCGAGGCCCTGCAGGCACTGCGGATCGCCGAGGCCTGCGAAGTGTCCAGACGCGAACACAGACCGGTCCGCCTCGCGGAGATCGCGGGCAGCTTCCCCTACAGCTGAGCCGTCGTGTCGTAGACCGTGATACGTCCTCAGCCGCTTCAGAGGACGCTCAGGACGTACGGACCGCCAGGACCGTCCCCTGGGCGACCGCGCAGAGGGATTCCGTGCCGTCGTCGGCGACCGTGAGGACGTCGCAGCGGACGACGGCCTGGCGGCGGCCGGCCTGGACGACCTCCGCGCGGGCGCGCAGGGTGCGGCCGGCGGCCGGGCGGACGTACTGGATGGACAGACCGCCGGTGAGGACCGCCGGACCGAGTGCCGTGCCGCCGGCGAAGGTGAGCGCGTTGTCGGCGGCGTAGGCGAGGACTCCGCCGTGCACGAAGCCGTTCTGCTGGTGGAGGTCCTCCCTGATGTCGATCTCCAGCGTGGCGACGCCGTCCCCGAAGGCACTCAGCCGCGCGCCGATCAGCCTGCTGAAGGGCTGACTCTCCAACGCCTTCCGAGCCATGGCCAGGTCGAACTCGGCGATCGCGGTCACGAGGGCGGGCCTCCTAC
The DNA here is from genome assembly GCF_057961495.1 of Streptomyces sp. P5F9. Lineage (NCBI taxonomy): Bacteria > Bacillati > Actinomycetota > Actinomycetes > Kitasatosporales > Streptomycetaceae > Streptomyces > Streptomyces sp. P5F9. The sequence goes on from NZ_JBXVPZ010000381.1 coordinate 7,332, forward strand.
GGGGTCCATGACTTCTACGGCGCCACGGCTGTCGCGACTTCAACGACCGCTGCGGTTACGGCAGTTGCTGCTGAGGTTGCTGTTGCTACGGCCTTCAGGGCTCCGCCGTTGCCACGGCCGCCCCGTGCAGCCGTTCTACCAGCGCACCGGCAGTGCGCGCATCCCACGCATCAGCATGCCCGGGAGCCAGTCGCCGGGCGGCCCGTCCAGGGTGAGGGCGGGGGCGCGCTCCAGCAGGGTGCGTATCGCCGTGCGGGCTTCGAGGCGGGCCAAGGGGGCGCCGAGGCAGTAGTGGATGCCGTGGCCGAAGGCGAGGTGGCCGCGGGTGTCGCGGCGGATGTCGAAGCGGTCCGGGGCGGGAAAGCGGCCCGGGGCGTGGTCGGCGGCGTTCAGACAGACCCTGACCGACTCGCCCTTCTCGATGAAGGTGCCTGCGACGTCCAGGGGTTCCGCGGCGAACCGGAACGTAGCGTTCTCCACCGGTCCCTCGTAGCGCAGCATCTCCTCGATCGCGCCGTAGAGCAGGGTCATGTCGGCGCGCAGGGCGGCGAGTTGGTCGGGGTGGGTGAGCAGGGCGTGGACGCCGATGGTGAGGAGGTTGACGGTCGTCTCGTGGCCGGCGATGAGCAGGATGAAGGCCATGCCCCGCAGTTCCTGCGGGGAGAGCCGGTCGCCGTCCTCGGCGGTGGTGCGGATCAGGTCACTGAGGAGATCGCCGCTGTGACCGGCGCGGCGCTTGTCCTCGATCAGGTCGCGGAGGTACTGGGCGAGCCGCACGATCGCGTCGTACCCGCTGTCCGAGTCGGTGGGTGCGACCGCCTGCGTGGACAGCTGGCGGAATTCCGCGCGGTCCATCTCGGGCACACCGAGCAGCTCGCAGATCACTGTGATCGGCAGCGGGTAGGAGAACGACTCGACCAGGTCGGCGCCGCCGGCCGGCAGCATCGCGTCGAGCAGGTCGTCGGTGATCTGCTGGACGCGCGGCCGCAGTTCCTCGACCCGGCGTGCGGTGAACGAGCGGCTGATCAGGCCGCGCAGCCGGGTGTGCCGCGGTGGGTCGGCGGACAGCAGGTGCTTGCCGATCAGCTCTTCGTCGAGGAACGTCACCCCCATCCTGCTGCCGTCCTTGGCCAACCGCGGGTCGGTGAGCGCCGAGCGTGCCTCCTCGTACCCCACGATCAGCCAGGTCTCGTGGCCCTGGTCCGACGCCGGCATCCGCACGCGGTGCACCGGGCCCCGCTCCCGCAGCATGGCGTACACCGGATACGGGTCCCGCCGGAACTCCTCGCCGAACTCCCCCAGATCGACCACTTCGGTCATGCCTGCCCCCTCCTGGTCGGTCCCCCGAGGTCTCCCAGTGCAGTCCCAGTGCATTGAGAACGCGCGGCACCGCCGGCTAGTGCCCGCTCTCGCCGTCCCCTTCGAGCAGCCCCGCGTCGTACGCCAACAAGGCGATCTGCACACGGTTGTTGAGGTCGAGCTTGGCCAGGATGCGGGAGACGTGGGTCTTGACGGTGGCGACGCTCATGAAGAGGCCGGTGGCGATCTCGGCGTTGGCGAGGCCCTGACCGACGGCGACGGCAACTTCGCGTTCGCGGTCTCCTAGGGCGGCGATGCGTTCACGCGCGCGTGTCCGACGGGTGTCGGTGGCGGTGCCCGCCGCGTGCTCCATCAACTGGCGGGTGACCGCGGGCGACAGCACGGGTTCGCCGGCCGCGACCCGGCGTACGGCGTCGAGGATCTCGGCGGGCGGGGTGTCCTTGAGGACGAATCCGGCGGCGCCCGCGCGGAGGGCCCGTAGCACCTGTTCGTCGGCGTGGAAGGTGGTGAGGACGACGATCTGGGGCGCGTCGCCCCGGGCGCGCAACCGCTCCGTCGCCGTCAGCCCGTCGACCGACGGCATACGGATGTCCATGAGGACGACGTCCGGGTGGACACGGTCGACGAGTTCCTCGACCTCACTGCCGTCGGCGGCCTCGCCGACGATCTCGATGTCGGCGGCGCCGCCCATCATGAAGGACAGCCCGGCCCGCACCAGCGGGTCGTCGTCGACAAGGAGCAGTCTGATCGCAGTCATGGGGCTACGTAACCACGGCTCCGGGGCGGGCGGTGGCGCGGTCCGCGGTGCCGGGCCGGGTAGGGCGCCCAAGGAGGCGCGCGCGAACCATCGGGCGCCCACGCCGAGGCGGACGGCAGTGCGACCGGTACTCCACGGCAGCGCCCCGGACACCCTGGTCCGGCTGCTGCCCCGCACCAACACGCAGGCGGAGCTGGTGAGTTGGCCGGAGTCCGGGTGGGCTGTGCCCGAGCCGACCGTGCCGCGCGGCGCGTACTCCCCCACCGCAC
>NZ_JBXVPZ010000382.1:0-9651 GCF_057961495.1 Streptomyces sp. P5F9
GGGGGGTGGTGGGGCGGGTGCGTTCGGGCCGGCGCCGGTGATGCCCAAGTCGCCTGTGGGGTCAGCCGGGTTCGTGCCCGAGCCGCGCGACGCGGCCCCGTACGACACCGTGCCGCCGGCCTCCGGTCATCGCCCCGGGAAGGTCTCCGTCTCCGTCGCCGCCACGGCGGCTCCGGGTGCCAACGGGCGTGGGCGCAGGGTCGGTTGTGCGGTGGTGCTCTCCGTCGCCGCGGCGCTGGCGGTGGTGACGCTGGTGCCGGTGTGGCTGTACTGGCTGCAGCCGGACGACAAGGGCAAGGAATCCTCGGCGGGTACGATCCCGACCTCCTCCGCCACGGCGACCAGCGCGCCGAGCGCGGGCGACGGCTCCTCGCTCAAGTCCATCCCCGACGCCTACCTCGGCACCTGGCAGGGCGAGGGCACCGCCCTCGGCGGCACGCTCCCCGACGGGACCTTCCGGATCACGGTCGCCAAGGTGGGCGTCGGGCAGCGGCTGGGCATCCTCCGCCAGACCGACCAGCTCGGCGGCGTCTGCGACGACGTACTGACCCTGAAGCAGGTGACGAAGACCCGGCTCGTCGCCTCGGCCGCGGGCGCGACGTCGAACCGCGACGTCTGCAACCAGGCCGCCCACACGGTCACCCTCACGCCCGTCGGCGACGACCTCAAGTACCTGTCGGACAGCTCCGCCGAGGGTTCCCCGACCGCGCGGCTGTCCAAGGTCAAGTAGCCGTCCGGTGGACTACGACCAGCTGCTGATCGCCCTCGCGGGGGTGTGGGGCGCGGGTGCGGGGGCGGTGGTGGCGCGGGTCGGCCGGCGCGGTGCCGGTACCGCTCTCCTTGTCGTGCTGATGTGTGTCGCCCTCGCCGCCGCCACCGGTACGCGGCCCGAGCTGGCGGTCTGGCTGCTGCTCGCGCCCCTCGCGGTGGCGGTGCCCAGGGCGGCGCTTCCCCTCGCGGGTGCCGCCCTCGCCCTCCTCGGTGTCGTCACCCTCGTGCCCGAGCACGCCGGGCACTGGACGACCGCGCTGCTCGGCGCCCTCGCGCTCGGCGGTGGGTACTTCGCGCTGAGCCGTGTCGACTCCGGCGGCGGTGGTCTGGGCCCCGGTGAGGTGAGGCTCGCGGTCGGGGCGGGGGTCGTGCTCGGGTGGTACGGGTGGCCGACGGTGATGGTGGGCGCGTTCGCGGGGTTCCTGATCAGGGCGGTCTACGGCGGTTTCGCGGCCTGGAGACGGCGGGACGGCCGGGGGATCGTCGTCCCCTTTGGGCCGTTTCTGCTCGCCGGTGCTTTCCTCGGGCTGCTGGTCGGCGCGTACACGGCCTGAGGTCCGGGCGGGAAAACCGCTGGCGTAGGCTGGCAAGGTCCGTCAGCACCACCTGCCTGTCCGCAACCCTTGACGAAAGGGACCTCCCGGTGACCGAGAAGGCCGAGCTTCAGTCCGTCCTCGACCGTGCCGCCGAGGGCGGGCGCATCACCCCCGAAGAGGCGCTCGACCTCTACCGCGACGCCCCGCTGCACGCGCTCGGCGCCGCCGCCGACGCCGTACGCAAGCGTCGGTACGCGGGTACGGAGCACATCGCGACGTACATCATCGAGCGGAACATCAACTACACGAACGTGTGCGTCACGGCGTGCAAGTTCTGCGCGTTCTACGCCGCGCCCAAGGACACCGCGAAGGGCTGGACGCGGGACCTGGACGACATCCTGCGCCGGTGCGCGGAGACCGTCGAACTCGGCGGCACGCAGATCATGTTCCAGGGCGGACACCACCCGGACTTCGGCGTCGAGTACTACGAGAAGCACTTCGCCGCGATCAAGGGCGCGTACCCCCAGCTGGTCATCCACTCCCTCGGCGCGTCCGAGGTCGAGCACATGGCCCGGATCAGCGGGGTGCCGGTCGAGGAGGCCATCACCCGCATCCACGCGGCCGGCCTCGACTCCTTCGCGGGCGCGGGCGCGGAGCTGCTCCCCGCCCGCCCCCGCAAGGCCATCGCGCCCCTCAAGGAATCCGGCGAGCGCTGGCTGGAGATCATGGAGGCGGCGCACAACCTGGGCGTCGAGTCCACGTCGACGATGCTCATGGGCACCGGCGAGACCAACGCCGAGCGCATCGAGCACCTGCGGATGATCCGTGACGTACAGGACCGTACGGGCGGCTTCCGGGCCTTCATCCCGTACACCTACCAGCCCGAGAACAACCACCTGAAGGGCCGCACGCAGGCCACGCTCTTCGAGTACCTGCGCATGATCGCCATCGCCCGCCTCTTCATGGACAACGTCGCCCACATCCAGGGCAGTTGGCTGACGACCGGCAAGGAGGTCGGCCAACTCTCCCTGCACTACGGCGCGGACGACCTCGGCTCGATCATGCTGGAGGAGAACGTCGTCTCCTCGGCCGGCGCCAAGCACCGCTCCAACCGCATGGAGATCATCGACCTCATCCGCAAGGCGGGCCGCGTCCCCGCCCAGCGGACGACGACCTACGAGCACATCGTCGTCCACGACGACCCGGCGAACGACCCGGTCGACGAGCGCGTGATGTCCCACATCTCCTCCACGGCCATCGAAGGCGGCACGGCCCACCCGGAGTTGAAGCTCCTGTCCGCCAACTAGGGCCGCTGTGCTGACGATTCACACGGCGGACGAGGGCGATGCCGTCGCCGTCGAGGGTGCCCGGGTCGCGGGTGTGGGGACGCTGGCGGAGGTCCAGGAGCGGTTTCCGGGTGCGAGGGTGCGGAGTTGGCCCGGTGTGCTGGGTCCCGCGCGCGTCCACGAGGGCCCACTCCCGGACGCCCCGAGCCCACGCGAGCGGATCCACGCCGTATTGAAGACAGGTGCTACGGCTGTCCTGGCGGAACATGTGGATTCGCTCGAACTCCGAGCGGCGGCGGATCGGAACGGGGTAGAGATCCTCGCCGGCCCACGTCCTACGGCTGTTGTCCATGGTGACCGTGCCGACCTGGCCGTATTCGACAAGGCCGGCACCTGCATCGCAACGGTGTGTGCGGGCCGGCTACTTCACAGACTCCGCTGAGGCACGTCTTTTAGGGGCGCGGGGCTGTGACATGTGCGGCTCCGCCGCGCGGGCGCGACCAGCGCCGCGCAGTCCAACACCCCTTCTTTCAGGGGCGCGGGGCTGTGACATGTGCGGCTCCGCCGCGCGGGCGCGACCAGCCACAACCGGCCGTCAGTCGGCGAACAACCAGTCACCCGGCAAACGCTTCCCCGAACGCCCCCGCAGATTGCGTCACCCCGCTGCAGTCCGTAGCAGCGTCGTCGTCCGAACTCCCGCTCTCACACTGCTGATCCCGGAACGTCGACCACATCGACACCCACGCGATCTTCTTCGACTCGGCGAACGTCCGCACCTGCGCCGCATCCGAGAGCGAGAACGTCTCCCCGGAGACATCGTTCACCCCGATCATCGACGTGAGCGCCATCCCCTGCCAGGCCCCCGCGTCCGACAACCCGAACACCTTCTTCAGCTGGGTGTGCGTGGCCGTCGCCGACGTGATCGCGTAGTCGCCCATGTCATCGGTGTACGACTCGCCGTAGTTCATCGTCATGACGTTCACCGTGGAGACCTCGACCGCGTTGTCGTTGGCGGACTCCAGCAGCGCCAGGCTGTCGGAGTCGAGGCCGGACGGCATCACGGGCAGGGTGAAGGAGACCTTGAGGTCGGTGCGCTCCTTCTGGAGCAGGGCTATCGCCTTGGAACGCAGGGCGACCGACGCGGAGTCGGTGAGCGCGTCGCCCTCGATGTCGAAGTCGGCCTGGGCGGAGCCGGCCGCGTCCAGCGCCTCGCCGTACGCCTTCGCGAGCGCCGTCGCGCTGGTGCAGGTCTCCGCCAGCTCCTTGCCGGACGCCCCGCCGAAGGAGACCCGAACCGTGGCACCGGAGGTCTTCAGCGCCGAAATCCTGGACTTCACCGCCGAGTTGTCGATCGCGGTCGTACCGTTCCACTCCGGCGTGCAGGTGCTGCCCTTGGCGATGGCGAAGGACAGGTTGTACGTCGACGGCGACCCCTTGCCGTCCATGCCCGCGGCCGTCGTCGCGCTGACGTACGGGGCGTAGGCCGTGGCCGACGACGAGCCCGACGAGGCGGACGGCGAAGGCGTCGACGACGGTGTGGACGTAGCGCTCTCCGTCCCTCCTGGGGACGAGTCCGACGAGTCGCCGGAGCTGGAGGAGCATCCGGTGACCGCGAGGGCAAACAAGCAGGTGAGCCCGGCCGCCGGTTTCAGGAAACTCCTCATATGAGCATGCACCCTTTACGTCGCGGGACGGTGATTTCTGTCTCAGGATGGAAACAGAGTCGGTTTCCGAAGGCTAAATGAAGCACATGGGGCTGTGTCTCGCGAAGACAGAAAGAACATAGGGTACCCACGAGTACCGGCGTACGAAACGGTCAAGCCGGGCGGCGAAGCGGAAAATTGGGGACACTACTGACACCGGTCGCTCATAAGGCTTTTCCTGGGTTCTCTAAGAGAAGGCACAGGTTCCGCCTTTTTTCTTGGCGGGCTCACAAGAGAACCAGAGTTTTGGTCACATAAAGGCGGCCTAATGTCTGGGGAATGCAATCCGAGTCCGCCATCGAAAACCCCGCCTCTGTGCGGGGTCGCCGCCGCAAAGCCGGCAACGGGTCCGCAGAAGGCCCCGTGTTCGTTGACAACTCCGGCCGCCGGTCAAAGGTGCTGCGCCGGATCGGCCTCCTCATGGGCACCGTCTGCCTCGGGTACGCGTTCGTACTCGGCATGGCGTTCATGGGCTGGGGCATCTCGCTCAACCCCTCCTCGCTGCTGCCCTTCGGCGGCGGCCAGGCCGGTTCCGCTCCCGGCGGCGGCTACGGCCCCAACGGCGGCAGAGGCGGCGTAGCGCCCTCCGGTGTTCCGACCGGCGCCCCGACCGACATCCCCTCGGGCGCCCCCACGGGTGCGGCCCCGTCGTCCTCAGCCACCGCACAGTGACCGGAGCACCACCGCACTCATGACTACGACGACTCCTTCGCGCGGGCGCCGACGCGCCCCCACCCGGATGGAACGCGCGGCCGGCAAGGCCGCCGCGCTCCAGCGCCCCCGGGTGATTCTCGCCCTGCTGCTTCTCCTCGGCCTCACCTGCGTGATGCTGCTCGACGGCTACCTGCGCGCGGAAGTCGGCGGCGACGAACGCGTCCGGGACGGCGCGAGCGCCAGCAAGGTCCCCGACAAGGTGCTCAACGGCGGCCCGATCCTGACCTTCCGCAACGGCAAGCCCGTCACCCAGACCATCCCGAAGAAGACCATCGTCCTCACCTTCGACGACGGCCCGAACCCCACCTACACGCCCACGGTCCTGAAGATCCTCAAGAAGTACGACGTGCCGGGCACGTTCTTCCTGGTGGGCTCGATGGTCTCGCGCTACCCCGACATCGTGAAGCAGATGGTCGAGCAGGGCGAGGAGGTCGGCATCCACACGTTCACCCACGTCGACCTCTCCTACCAGAGCGACGCCCGCATCAAGCGCGAGATGGAGCAGACCCAGCTCGCGCTCGCCGGCGCGGCCGGCATCACCACCACGCTCTTCCGCGCGCCGTACTCCTCGGAGACGGACGCGATCGACAACTACAGCTACCCCGTCTACAAGAAGCTCGGCGCGTCCGGCTACACCAGCGTCTTCGTCGACACCGACAGCGACGACTGGAAGCAGCCCGGCGTCTCGAAGATCATCAAGTGGGCGACGCCGTCCGGGACTTCGGGTTCCTCGGTGCTGTTCCACGACGCCGGTGGCGTGCGCTCGCAGACCATGAAGGCGCTGCCCACGTACATCGAGAAGATGAAGGCGAAGGGCTACACGTTCACGACCGTGAGCGGCGCCATCGCCAAGAACAACGCCGCCGAGCGGGCGAGCGGGACCGGTGCGGCCGCGGGCACCGCCGCCGGGACGAGCAGCGGTACGGTCGTGGCCGGCGGGCAGCCCTCCGCGGCGCCCACCGCCGGGGCGCAGCCTTCCGGGGCACCCGGTACCGGCCAGACGACGGTCGGTTCGGCCGCGGGTGGAGCCGGGGGAGCGGGTGGCACCGGCACCGGGCGGACCTCGGTCCTCCAGGGCGCCCACCGCGAAGCCACCGGCATGACCCTCTACGAGGGCAAGGCGCTCATCTACGCCGTCACCGTCGCGGAGTGGGTGGTGCCGGGACTCGCGGCCGGACTCTCCGTCGTCGGCATCGCCGTCATGAGCCGCTTCGGGATGATGCTGATCCTCGCCCGGCGCCATTACAGACAGCGCAACAAACGCAGGTTCAGCTGGGGACCCACCGTCACCCGCCCGGTGACCGTCATCGTCCCGGCGTACAACGAGAAGGAGTGCATCGCCAACACCCTTGAGTCGCTGGCGAAGAGCACCCACCCGATCGAGGTCATCGTCGTCGACGACGGCTCCTCGGACGGCACCTCCGAGATCGCCCGCGAGGCGGCACGGTCCTTCGGCATGACGAACGTCCGGGTCATCCGCCAGGAGAACGCGGGCAAGCCCGCCGCCCTCAACAATGGTGTGCGCAGCGCGAGTTACGACATCGTCGTGATGATGGACGGCGACACCGTCTTCGAGCCCGACACCGTACGGCAGTTGGTGCAGCCCTTCGCCGATCCCGAGGTCGGCGCGGTCGCGGGCAACGCCAAGGTCGGCAACCGCAACACGGTGATCGGCGCCTGGCAGCACATCGAGTACGTGATGGGCTTCAACCTCGACCGCCGCATGTACGACCTGCTGCGCTGCATGCCCACCATCCCGGGCGCGATCGGCGCGTTCCGCCGCGACGCGGTGCTCCAGGTCGGCGGCATGAGCGAGGACACGCTGGCCGAGGACACCGACATCACCATCGCCATGCACCGCGAGGGCTGGCGGGTCGTGTACCAGGAGCACGCCAGGGCATGGACCGAGGCCCCGGCTTCCCTCAAGCAGCTGTGGTCGCAGCGCTACCGCTGGTCCTACGGAACCATGCAGGCCCTGTGGAAGCACCGCAAGTCCCTTACGGACAAGGGCCCTTCGGGCCGCTTCGGCCGGGTCGGGATGCCCCTGGTGGTGATCTTCCAGATCATCACGCCGGTCTTCGCCCCGCTGATCGACGTCTTCACCGTCTATTCGATGATCTTCGTGGACTTCTGGGCGTCCCTGGCGATGTGGTTCGCGGTGCTCGGCATCCAACTCGTCTGCGCGGCCTACGCGTTCAGGCTGGACCGGGAGAAGTACCGCTACCTGCTGATGATGCCGCTCCAGCAGCTCGCCTACCGCCAGATGATGTACCTCGTCCTCATCCACTCCAGCATCACAGCCCTGACCGGCGGCCGGCTGCGCTGGCAGAAACTCAAGCGCACCGGCGAGGTCGGCACACCGGCGGGGGCGAGCTGATGACCTGGGAACAGCAGCAGGGCTACGGCGGCTACGGCCAGCCGCAACAGCCCCAGCAGCCCCAACACCCGTACGGCTACGACGGGTACGGGCAGCCTCAGCCGTACGGCCAGCCCCAGCCCCAGTCGCCGTACCCGTATCAGCAGCAGCCGTATCCCCAACAGCAGCAGCCGTATCCCCAACAACAGCAACAGCCGCCGTATCCGCAGCAGTACGCGGGGGCGGACCACGGTCAGGGCGCGGGAGCGGCCGTCGTGGGTGAGACGGTGACGCTGCCCGCGGTGGAACCGGAGGCCGATCCGGAGCCGGTGGCGGCGGACGTCGTCGAGGAGTCTGCCGAGAAGCCTGCCGAGAAGCCCGCGCCCGAACCGGCGGGCCGGGACCGGTACTTCGACACCCTGCGGGCCGTCGCGCTGATCCGGGTCGTGACCTATCACACCTTCGGGTGGGCCTGGTGCGGGATGGTGTTCCCCTCGATGGGGATCATGTTCGGGCTGGCCGGGACGCTGATGGCGAAGTCGCTGGAGCGGCCGGCGTTCAAGGTGGTCAAGAGCCGGATGCGGAGGCTGCTGCCGCCGTTCTGGTTCTGGGGTTTCTTCGTGCTCGTCGCGATGATGATCCACGACTGGATGCCGGGCTGGCAGATCGTCTTCTGGATCGTGCCCGTCGGTGATCCGCCGGGCAACGCCTGGGGCATGCAGGCCTGGGAGATCCTCTGGTACCTGCGGACGTATCTGTGGTTCGTGATGCTGTCGCCGGTTCTGCTGTGGATCTTCCGCAAGGCGCCGATCCCGGTGCTGCTGCTGACGCTTGTGCCGATCGTGATCCTGAAGTTCGTGTGGGCGGGGCCGGACAACCGCTTCGGCAACGCGCTCTGGGACCTGTCGACGTACCTCTTCTGCTGGATCCTCGGCTTCGCCCACCGCGACGGTGTGCTCCAGAAGCTGAAGCCCTTCCTGGTGGTCACGCTGTCGCTCGCCGCGATCGCCTTCGGCGGCTGGTACGCCTTCACGCACCAGGCCGAGGCCGGCGGCACCTACGACCTGGACGAGAGCCCGCTCGCCCAGACCTACTGGTCGGCCGGCTACGTCATGCTGCTGATGTGGGCCAAGGCCTACTTCAACATCGACTTCGCCTGGCTGACCCGGTTCAAGCGGCTCGACCGGATCGTCACGATCTTCAACGCGCGGGCCGTGACGATCTATCTCTGGCACGAGATCGCGCTGGTGCTCGCGGTGCCGCTGACCGACCAGTTCTGGAAGGTGCCCGCCTTCGAGAAGTGGCTGCCGCTGGGGAGCCAGTGGTTCATGTTCGGCATCGGCTGGATCCTCATCGCCGTCTTCATCGTGCTCTGCGGCTGGGTGGAGGACGTGGCGGCGAAGAAGAAACCGAGACTCCTGCCGTCATGAGCATGTGTGGGTGGGTGAGTGCGGGCCGGGCGCCTTCGGGATGCCCGGCCCGTACTGCCACAATGGGCCCGTGACCCGCGCATCCCTGGACAAGCAGCCGCACGAAGTCGCCTCGATGTTCGACGACGTGGCGGAACGGTACGACCTGACCAACGACGTGCTGTCGCTCGGCCAGGACCGCCGATGGCGCAAGGAGGTCACGAAGGCGGTCGACGCCCGCCCCGCGCAGAAGATCCTGGACCTCGCCGCCGGTACGGCGACCTCGTCCCTCCCCTTCGCACGCAGCGGCGCCTACGTCGTGCCCTGCGACTTCTCCGTCGGCATGCTCCAGGTCGGCAAGAAGCGTCACCCCTGGCTGCCGCTCACGGCCGGCGACGCGACCAGGCTGCCGTTCAAGGACGACACGTTCGACGCCGTGACCATCTCCTTCGGGCTGCGCAACGTGCAGGACACGGACACCGCGCTGCGCGAGCTGTACCGGGTGACCAAGCCCGGCGGCCGGATGGTGATCTGCGAGTTCTCGCACCCGACCTGGGCGCCCTTCCGCACGGTCTACACCGAGTACCTGATGCGCGCGCTGCCGCCGGTCGCCCGCGCCGTCTCCTCGAACCCGGACGCGTACGTCTACCTCGCCGAGTCCATCCGTGCCTGGCCCGACCAACTCGCACTGGCCGAACGGCTGCGCAAGGCCGGCTGGTCGAAGGTCGCCTATCGCAACCTGAGCGGCGGGATCGTGGCCCTGCACCGGGGCTTCAAGAAGGCCTGAGTGCGGCTTCGGCTTCGGCTGCGGGGGCCTGGGCAGCGTTTCGCGGGCGACCGGCGGCAGCGCGCGCATCAGGTACTCGGTGTAGACCG
>NZ_JBXVPZ010000383.1:0-9637 GCF_057961495.1 Streptomyces sp. P5F9
CCCCCACTGTCACACCCGCCCGGTACCGTCGACGCATGTCCAACCAGGCGGCAAAACCGGGGACCCCCACCGGCGAGCGACACCTCGCCGTCCTCGAAGGTGTCCTGGAGCGCATCACCTACGCCAACGAGGAGAACGGCTACACGGTCGCCCGTGTCGACACCGGCCGAGGCGGCGGCGATCTCGTCACCGTCGTGGGCGCGCTGCTCGGCGCCCAGGCCGGTGAATCCCTGCGCATGGAGGGCCGTTGGGGCTCGCACCCCCAATACGGCAAGCAGTTCACCGTCGAGAACTACACGACCCTCCTCCCCGCCACGATCCAAGGCATCCGCCGCTACCTCGGCTCCGGCCTCGTCAAAGGCATCGGCCCCGTCTTCGCCGACCGCATCACCCAGCACTTCGGCCTGGACACCCTGCAGATCATCGAGGACGAGCCCAAGCGCCTCATCGAGGTTCCCGGGCTCGGCCCCAAGCGGACCAAGAAGATCGCCGAGGCCTGGGAGGAGCAGAAGGCGATCAAGGAGGTCATGCTCTTCCTCCAGACCGTCGAGGTGTCCACGTCGATCGCGGTCCGCATCTACAAGAAGTACGGCGACGCGTCGATCTCCGTCGTCAAGAACCAGCCGTACCGCCTCGCCTCCGACGTCTGGGGCATCGGGTTCCTCACCGCCGACAAGATCGCCCAGTCCGTCGGCATCCCGCACGACAGCCCGGAGCGCGTCAAGGCAGGCCTCCAGTACGCCCTTTCGCAGGCAACCGACCAGGGCAACTGCTACCTCCCCGAAGAGCGGCTCATCGCCGACGCGGTGAAGCTCCTGCAAGTCGACACCGGCCTCGTCATCGAGTGCCTCGCCGAACTCGCCCTGCCGGACGAGGAGTCGGGCGACCCCGGTGTCGTACGGGAGAAGGTCCCCGGTCCCGACGGCAGCCCCGACCCCGTCACCGCCGTCTACCTCGTCCCCTTCCACCGCGCCGAACTCTCCCTCGCCGCCCAGCTCCGCCGCCTCCTGCACGCGGACGCGGACCGCATGCCCGGCTTCCACGACGTGGCCTGGGACAAGGCGTTGACCTGGCTCAAGGGGAAAACGGGCGTGGAACTCGCGCCCGAACAAGAGGCCGCCGTCAAGCTCGCCCTCACGAAAAAGGTCGCCGTCCTCACCGGCGGCCCCGGCTGCGGCAAGTCCTTCACCGTGCGCTCGATCGTCGAGTTGGCCCGCGCCAAGAAGGCCAAGGTCGTCCTCGCCGCCCCCACCGGCCGCGCAGCGAAACGCCTCGCCGAACTCACCGGTGCCGAGGCATCGACTGTCCACCGCCTCCTGGAACTCAAGCCCGGCGGCGACGCGGCGTACGACAAGGACCGCCCCCTGGACGCCGACCTGGTGGTCGTCGACGAGGCCTCCATGCTCGACCTGCTCCTCGCCAACAAACTCGTCAAGGCCGTGCCCCCAGGGGCCCACATCCTCTTCGTCGGAGACGTGGACCAGCTCCCCAGCGTCGGCGCCGGCGAGGTGCTGCGCGACCTGCTGGCCGACGGCGGTCCGATCCCCGCCGTGCGCCTCACGCGCGTGTTCCGCCAGGCCCAGCAGTCGGGCGTGGTGACGAACGCGCACCGGATCAACTCCGGCCAACACCCCGTCACCGACGGCATGAAGGACTTCTTCCTCTTCGTCGAGGACGACACGGAGGAGGCGGGCCGGCTCACCGTGGACGTGGCGGCCCGGCGGATTCCGGCCAAGTTCGGGCTCGACCCGCGCCGGGACGTGCAGGTACTCGCGCCCATGCACCGGGGACCGGCGGGCGCGGGCAACCTCAACGGCCTGCTGCAACAGGCGATCACACCCGGCCGCCCCGACGTCCCCGAGAAGCGGTTCGGCGGCCGGGTCTTCCGCGTCGGCGACAAGGTCACCCAGATCCGCAACAACTACGAGAAGGGCGAGAACGGCGTCTTCAACGGCACGGTCGGCGTCGTCACCTCACTCGACCCGGTGGACCAGCGCCTCACGGTGCTGACGGACGAGGACGAGGAGGTTCCGTACGAATTCGATGAACTGGACGAGCTGGCGCACGCGTACGCGGTGACCATCCACCGCTCCCAGGGCAGCGAGTACCCGGCCGTGGTGATCCCGGTCACCACGAGCGCGTGGACCATGCTTCAGCGGAACCTGTTGTATACGGCCGTCACCCGGGCCAAACAGCTGGTTGTGCTGGTCGGATCGCGCAAGGCGATCGGCCAGGCCGTGCGCACGGTGTCGGCGGGACGACGCTGCACGGCACTGGACTTCAGACTGAGCATGAAAAATGATCGATCAAATGAGTCATGAAGGTCACACAGCACTTCCAGATGCCGGGGTGGAGGGGGCAGGATGAACAGGTTGGCGGCACTGAGTGCCGCCAATAGGCCCAATGGTCGACCCCGAGTGCACTCTCCTGCGCCAAATGGGGGATGGTAGAGACAGTCAGGGCAACCTCGAAGAAGAGGCACAACGTCGGTGAGGGATGACGTGAGCGACAACTCTGTAGTACTGCGGTACGGCGACGGCGAGTACACCTACCCGGTGATCGACAGCACCGTCGGCGACAAGGGCTTCGACATCGGGAAGCTCCGCGCCCAGACCGGTCTGGTGACGCTGGACAGCGGTTACGGGAACACCGCCGCCTATAAATCCGCCATCACCTACCTCGACGGTGAGCAGGGCATCCTCCGGTACCGCGGCTACCCGATCGAGCAGCTGGCCGAGCGCTCCACCTTCGTGGAGGTCGCCTACCTGCTCATCAACGGCGAGCTGCCCACCGTCGACGAGCTCACCGTGTTCAAGAACGACATCACGCAGCACACCCTGCTGCACGAGGACGTCAAGAACTTCTACAAGGGCTTCCCGCGCGACGCCCACCCGATGGCGATGCTGTCGTCGGTCGTCTCGGCGCTGTCCACCTTCTACCAGGACAGCCACAACCCGTTCGACGAGAAGCAGCGCAACCTCTCCACGATCCGGCTGCTCGCCAAGCTTCCGACGATCGCGGCGTACGCCTACAAGAAGTCGATCGGCCACCCGTTCGTCTACCCGCGCAACGACCTCGGCTACGTCGAGAACTTCCTGCGGATGACCTTCTCGGTCCCGGCGCAGGAGTACGACCTCGACCCGGTCGTCGTCTCCGCGCTCGACAAGCTGCTGATCCTGCACGCGGACCACGAGCAGAACTGTTCGACCTCCACGGTCCGCCTCGTCGGCTCCTCGCAGGCCAACATGTTCGCCTCGATCTCGGCCGGCATCAACGCGCTGTGGGGCCCGCTGCACGGCGGCGCCAACCAGTCGGTCCTGGAGATGCTGGAAGGCATCCAGGCGAGCGGCGGCGATGTCGACTCCTTCATCCGCAAGGTGAAGAACAAGGAAGAGGGCGTCCGCCTGATGGGCTTCGGCCACCGGGTGTACAAGTCCTTCGACCCGCGCGCCAAGATCATCAAGGCTGCCGCGCACGACGTCCTCTCGGCCCTCGGCAAGTCCGACGAGCTGCTGGACATCGCCCTGAAGCTCGAAGAGCACGCGCTGTCCGACGATTACTTCATCTCGCGCAACCTCTACCCGAACGTCGACTTCTACACCGGCCTGATCTACCGGGCCATGGGCTTCCCGGCCGAGATGTTCACGGTCCTGTTCGCCCTGGGCCGCCTCCCGGGCTGGATCGCCCAGTGGCACGAGATGATCAAGGAGCCCGGTTCGCGTATCGGGCGCCCGCGCCAGATCTACACGGGTGTCGTCGAGCGGGACTTCATCCCGGTCGAGGGTCGCTGAAGCACTCTGCCAAGAACTCCGCTGGGTCCGTAGGTGGTTCGCTGCGGGCCCGGTGGGGGCTGGTCGCGCAGTTCCCCGCGCCCCTAAAGACGGGGCGCTGCAGCAGAGCGGCAACTCCGGACCACGGCAAGACCGCGCCCCTTCAACTCCCTTGCCCTACGCGGCGAGTGAGCCGAAGGGGCGCGCCTGTGTCGAGAGCCCCAGCGCGCGGAGGCGCGCAGCGCCGAGCACGGTGGGGCTCTCGACACAGGCTTTGGCGCCCCGGAGGCGAACCGAGCCTCAAAAAAGGGGTGAGAAGAAGGCGCCCTGCCGACGGTCCCCCCACGGGCCGGCGTACAGGGCGCCTTCCCATGTCCCGGTGCGGATTCCCCCCACGGGATCCGGCCGGGCGTCTTAGAGAACCAGCGCCTGAATCGCTGTACTGCGTACTGCCGAAGCTCGATGAAGCTGAGCTTCGTTGAGTAGAACGAGCAAAACTCCTCGTACTACTGGGTGGAGCCAGTGATGTGTGCGATCTGCCGGGACATCGCACGTCGGGAGGGCCGCTCAAAGCTCCCCGTTGTACGTGCCCCGGCAACGCATCTCTGAGGAAGTCCCCCAAGACATCCTCAGATGCCAGTTCGCGCCCCCCAAGACGCTTGCTGACATCGTCAACTTAGACCTTCGAACCCCTTCGATGGTTACGTTCACATCACTGTGATCTGCGTCTCTTGCATATGTCCGTTAGATGCGCAAGAGCCCCGATGTCGTGGTCGGGACCCCAGCGTAAGGATGATGCGCGAGCCTTGTGAAGAGCTTATGTGAGGCCGTCGTCCGTCTCTAGGGGGACTCTTACTTCGACTTCCCGTAACTCCCGGTAACTTTGCGGAACTTCAGCGAAATGTCCGAAGTCGCAGGCTGTTGGAGACCACGAACACCGACGAGAAGGCCATCGCGGCCCCCGCGATCATGGGATTCAGCATCCCCGCGGCGGCGAGGGGGAGCGCCGCCACGTTGTATCCAAAAGCCCACACGAGATTGCCCTTGATCGTGCTGAGCGTCCGCCGGGACAGCCGGATCGCGTCCGCGGCCACCCGAAGGTCCCCGCGCACCAGCGTCAGATCGCTCGCCTCGATCGCCGCGTCCGTCCCGGTGCCCATCGCGAGCCCGAGATCGGCGGTGGCGAGCGCGGCGGCGTCGTTCACACCGTCGCCGACCATGGCGACGCTCCGCCCCTCGCCCTGCAGCCGTCGTACGACAGCGACCTTGTCCTCGGGCAGCACCTCGGCGATGACATCCCCGGGGCCGATCCCGACGGCGGCGGCCACGGCTTCCGCGACCGCGCGGTTGTCGCCGGTCAGCAGCACCGGGGTGAGTCCGAGGGCCCGCAGCTCCCGTACGGCCTCGGCGCTGGTGTCCTTGACCGCGTCGGCGACGGCGACGACTCCGCGCGCCGTTCCGTCCCAGCCGACCACCACGGCCGTACGTCCGCCGCTCTCGGCCTCGGACCTGGCGCGGGCCAACTCCTCCGGAAGCTCGTCGAAGAGGCGCCCCACGGCCACCTCACGGCCCTCCACGCGGCCGCGTACGCCGCGCCCCGGCACGTTCTCGAAGTGCTCGGCGGACGGCAGCGGTCCGACCCGCTCCTCCGCGCCCGCCGCGACGGCCCGTGCGACGGGGTGCTCGGAGGCGTGCTCCAGGGCGCCCGCGAGCCGCAGCAGCTCCCGCTCGTCGGTGCCTTCGGCGACGTAGACCTCCTGGAGGGTCATGCGGCCGGTGGTGATCGTGCCGGTCTTGTCGAGGACGACCGTGTCGACGCGGCGGGTGGACTCCAGGACCTCGGGGCCCTTGATCAGGATGCCGAGCTGGGCGCCGCGGCCGGTGCCGACCATGAGGGCGGTCGGGGTGGCCAGGCCCAGCGCGCACGGGCAGGCGATGATCAGCACGGCGACGGCCGCGGTGAACGCGGCGGCCACATCGCCGGTGACCCCGAGCCACCCCCCGAAGGTGCCGACCGCGATCAGCAGCACCACCGGCACGAAGATCCCGGAGATCCGGTCGGCGAGCCGCTGCACCTCGGCCTTGCCGTTCTGCGCGTCCTCCACCAGCCGCGCCATCCGCGCGAGTTGGGTGTCCGACCCGACACGGCTCGCCTCTACGACGAGTCGCCCGCCGGCGTTCACGGTCGCGCCGGTGACCGTGTCACCCGGTGCCACGTCCACCGGCACCGACTCGCCGGTCAGCATCGACGCGTCGACCGCCGAGGCGCCCTCGACGACGGTGCCGTCGGTCGCGATCTTCTCCCCGGGCCGCACGACGAAACGGTCGCCGACCGCCAACTCGGCCACGGGCAGCCGTACTTCACGGCCGTCCCGCAGTACGGCGACGTCCTTGGCGCCCAGTTGCATGAGCGCGCGCAGGGCCGCGCCCGCACGGCGCTTGGAGCGGGCCTCCAGATACCGGCCCAGCAGGATCAACGCGACGACTCCGGCGGCCACTTCGAGGTAGATCGTCGAGGCGCCGTCCGTACGCGAGACGGTGAGGCGGAACTCGTCGTGCATGCCGGCCATGCCCGCGTCGCCCCAGAACAGCGCCCACAGCGACCAGCCGAACGCGGCCAGCGTGCCGACCGAGACGAGGGTGTCCATGGTGGCGGCGCCGTGCCGCGCGTTGGTGAACGCGGCCCGGTGGAACGGGAGTCCGCCCCAGACGACGACGGGCGCGGCGAGGGTGAGCGCGAGCCACTGCCAGTTGTCGAACTGCAGGGCTGGGATCATCGACAGCAGCACGACGGGCGTGGCGAGGAGGGCGGAGACGGTCAACCGCTCGCGCAGGGAGGCGAGTTCGGGGTCCGGGGCGTCCTCGGGGGCTTCGGCCTCCGGCGCCGGCGGCGCGGGTTCCTCGGCGGTGTACCCGGTCTTCACCACGGTCGCGATGAGGTCGGCGACCTGGATGCCCGCCGGGTAGCTGACCTTCGCCTTCTCGGTCGCGTAGTTGACCGTGGCGCTGACACCGTCCATGCGGTTGAGCTTCTTCTCGACGCGGGCCGCGCAGGAGGCGCAGGTCATCCCGCCGATGAGCAGCTCGACCTCGGCGGCGGCGGATTCGGGGGCCGCGGCTATGGGTGTCTCCGCGGTGCTGGGTGTCGCTGCGGTGGTGCTGGTCATGTCCGGACTCCAGACATCGGACCGGACCGCACGGAGCCAGTATCAGCTGGTCGGCACGGCCCGGTCGGAAAACTGACGTGTGGTGCGGGGTGCTCCGCTGGAAAGGCCAGGACGGGTCGTCGATCGTCTGCGGCTTCGTCGTGGCTGGTCGCGCCCCGCGGCGGAGCCGCATATCGATACAGCCCCGCCCCTTCGGGGCGCTGGTGATTCAGACCTGGCCGGCGAGCTCGAAGCCCGCCTCGTCGACCGCCGCGCGGACGGTCTCGTCGTCGAGGGGGGCGGCGGAGACGACGGTGACCTCGCCGGTCGACGCGACGGCCTTCACCGAGGTGACGCCGGGCAGCCCGGAGATCTCGCCGGAGACGGAGCCCTCGCAGTGTCCGCAGCTCATCCCGCTCACCTTGTAGACGGTGGTGACGGAACCCTGGGTGTCGGTCTGGGCGGTCATGTCGTTCTCCTCGTGGAGGCGTGCGGGGTCGGAGTGGCCCACGGTGGCTCACTCTGTCCTCAGACTATACCCCTAGGGGGTATTTCTCCAAGAGGGGTCGCGCCGGGCGAGCGACCGCACCCAGGTGATGCCGAGCAGGGCGACGAGCACCATCCCTCCCACCGAGAACATCGTGAACAGATGCTCCTGTTGGTCGGTCGGACTCGGGATGTACCCCTGGGCGAACAGCCGCTTGTCCAGGCCCGTGCCCGACAGTCGGGCCACCAGCCAGATCGCGATGCCGTGCGTCGAGTCCCACAGGGCGTGCAGCAAGGAGACGCCGAGATACGTGCCGATGACCGGGGCGGTGAACCGGAAGCGCCCGTTCAACTGCCGGTACGTGAGCAGGACGCCACCCGCGATCGCCGTCCACAGGCCGTGCCCGAAGGGCGCGAGGACCCCGCGCAGGATCTCGGTCTCCAGGAGCGCCCGCAGATCGATGCCCTTGGCGGAGACGGCCGCGTTGAACGCGTACCCGGCGCTCTCCAGGGCCGCGAACCCGAAGCCGACTGTCGCGCCGAGCACCAGCCCCGCACGGATCCCGTGCAGCCGGGGCTGCCGGCGCAGCACGAACACCAGCGCCCCCAGCTTCACGGCCTCCTCGATGAGGCCGACGCCGACGAACATCCACAAGGAGGGATGCAGCAGGTAGTACTCCATCACCGAGGCTCCCAGCACCCCGAGCGTGCCGCCGGTCAGGAAGCAGCCCAGGATCACGCTGACACCCAGGTCCCGCCCGTGCCGCTCGTACGCCCACAGGACGAAGGTCACCGGCACCAGGAAGCTGCCGAGCAGGATCAGCGTCGGCAACAGGGTGGTGTTCTTCGTCGCGTACGTGACCAGCGCGGTCAGCACCCACAGCGCCAGCCCGCCGCCCAGACAGTGCTTCCACAGGCCGGTATGGATCTGGGGGTACGTCGGCGGCGGCTGCTGCGGCCCGGGGATGCGGGCCCGGGGCGCACCGGGCGGCGGAGAGTAGGTCACGGCAAATCCCCTCGTACTCCTACAGGGCAGATTTACCGGCACTTTATGGTAGATACACCTCATGTCGCAGTCCGGGACGCTCATCCTGATCATGGCCATCGCCGTACTGGCACCCCTGCTGGCCTACGCGATCGGCCGTTGGCTCCCGGTCCCGCTGGTCATCTTCGAGATCCTCCTGGGCATCCTCGTCGGTCCCGACGTACTCGGCTGGGCGGGCGACGGACAGGTGATCGACACCCTCTCCGACCTCGGTCTGACGATGCTGATCTTCCTCGCCGGGTACGAGATCGAGTTCGACAAGATCCGGGGGGACACGCTCAAACGGTCGGTACGCGCGTGGCTGATCTCCTTGGCCGTGGGCCTGGCCCTGGCCACCCTGCTCTCCGGCTGGTCCAAGGGTGTCTACATCGGTACGGCCCTCACCAGCACCGCCCTCGGCACGGTCCTGCCGGTGCTGCGCGACGCGGGTGACCTGCACTCGCGCTTCGGCTCCGTGATGCTGGCGGTCGGCGCGGTGGGGGAGTTCGGCCCGATCATCGCGATGGCACTGCTGCTGAGCGGCCGGGCGCCTGGCCGATCGACGGCCGTGCTCGCCGTGTTCGCCCTGCTCACGGCCGCGGCCGTGTGGTGGGCGATGCGCCCCCGTCCGCCGTGGTTCTCCCGGGTCATCGCCAAGACCCTGCACAGCAGCGGCCAGTTCGCCGTACGCCTGGTGGTGCTCCTCCTGGCCGTCATGCTGGGCATCTCCGGGGCCCTCGGCCTCGACACCCTCCTCGGCGCCTTCGCCGCGGGCCTGATCACCCGCCTGGTGCTGCACGGCGCGGCCCCGGAGAGCGCGGGTTCGGTCCTGGAGAAGGTGGAGGCGATGGGCTTCGGCTTCCTGGTGCCGGTGTTCTTCGTGGTCACCGGCATCGAGTTCGACCTGGACGCCCTGCTGTCCGGCGGCCACGCCCTGCTCCTGCTCCCGGTGTTCCTGGCCCTCTTCCTGCTCGTCCGCGGCCTTCCGGTCTACGTCCTCGCCCCGCGCGATCTCGTACGACGGGACCGGCGCGCCCTCACGCTCTTCGCCTCGACCGTGCTGCCACTGGTCGTCGCGATCACCACCATCGGGGTCGACGACAAGGTGCTGAAGCCGGCGGACGCGGCCGCGCTGGTGGGGGCGGCCATGGTGTCGGTCCTGGTGTTTCCGCTGGCCGCGCTGCGGTTGCGGGGGGAGCGGGTTTCGGGGG
>NZ_JBXVPZ010000384.1:0-9589 GCF_057961495.1 Streptomyces sp. P5F9
GCGTCGAACACGGTGTCGGAAGCCTCGGCGACGGCGACACCGGGCGTGGGTGCGGGAGCCGCGCCGACGGGTGAACTCGCCTCGCTGGCCGGGGAGTTGACGGAGACCAACTCGTCACCCGGCGACAACTCCTCACCCGGTGCCGGTTCGTCACCCGGCGCCAGTCGCAGCAGCAGGCCGCCCTCCGCGCGGGCCACCGACTCCACGTCCGGGAGGGCCGCGATCTTTTCCACCAGGGGGTCGGGGATGTCCGCCGCGAGGCCGACCAGGAGGGTGTCTCCGGAGCCGATGATCTCGGCGACCGGGCCCGCCTGGACGAGGCGGCCGCGGTCCATGACCACGAGGTGGGTGCAGGACTGTTCGACCTCGGCGAGGAGGTGGCTGGAGACTATGACCGTGCGGCCTGCTTCCGCGTAGCGGATCAGCACCTCGCGCATCTCGCGGATCTGGGGCGGGTCGAGGCCGTTGGTCGGTTCGTCGAGGATGAGGAGGTCGGGGAGGCCGAGCATGGCCTGGGCGATGGCGAGGCGCTGGCGCATGCCCTGGGAGTAGGTGCGGACCGCGCGGGCGAGCGCGTCGCCGAGGCCCGCGATCTCCAGGGCCTCCTCCAAGTGGGCGTCCTGGGGCGGGCGTCCGGTCGCCTGCCAGTACAGCTCCAGGTTCTCGCGGCCGGAGAGGTGCGGGAGGAAGCCCGCGCCCTCGACGAAGGCGCCGACCCTGGACAGCACCGGGGCGCCCGGGCGGATCGCGTGCCCGAAGACCCTGATCTCGCCGGCGTCCGGTTTGATCAGGCCCATCAGCATGCGCAGGGTGGTCGTCTTGCCCGCGCCGTTCGGGCCCAGGAGGCCGAGCACCTGGCCCTTCTCGACGCGGAAGGACAGGTCCCGTACCGCGTACCGGTCCGCCGACTTCGCGTACCGCTTGCTCAAGTCGGTGATCTGGAGCGGGACTTCGGACAGTTCGGGGGCGGGGGGTGTCGACGTCGTACGCCTGCGTCCGGTCAGGAGCAGGGCCAGCGCGATCGCCGCGCCCGCGAGCGGGAGCCACCACACCCAGGACGGGAGCGTTGCCGCCGCGGTCGTGACGCCGGGGGCCGTCGGTACCTTGAGGTCGCTCTTCAGGGTGACGGTGTACGTCGCCGGGGCCGCCGGGGAGGCGTAGCCGAGGTCCGTCGAGGCGAGGACCAGGCGCAGGTGGTGGCCGCTCTGGACGTCGTAGTCGATGGCCGGGAGGGTGATCGTGACGTCCTTGCCGGCCTTGGTGCCGTCGACCCTGAGGGGGGTCACCAGCTGGGAGGGGAGCACCTGTTGGGTGCCGCCGGGGCCTACGTCGTAGACCTTGCCGAAGAGGACGGTGTCGTCGCTGGTCGACTTGACGTGGACGGTGACCGTGGGCGAACCGGTGATGCGGAGGCCGGTGGTGAGGGGGGCTGAGTCGAACGCCGCGTACTGGCCGGGGAAGTCGAGGGACACCCCGATGCCCAGGGAGGACAGTTGCGAGAGGCCGCCGGTGCTGCCGAGGCCCGGCAGGGCCGAGATCGCGGGTGGGCTGGCGCCGGCCGGGTTGGTGAAGGACTGCTCGCGGCGGCCGGTCAGGGCGATCGTGCGCGGGTCGCTCTCCAGGCCCGGGTAGGCGCTGTCGCTCGCGCCGCGCAGCAGGGCCGCGCCGTCCGTGGAGTCGACGCCTCCGGTGCGGGTGACGCGGAACGCGGGGCCGGTGTCGGTGTTCTTGTCGTCCTTCAGGTACCGGTCGAACCAGGACGTCACGCGTGCCTGGACGCGGCTTGTCTCCATGTCGCCGCCGTCATGGCCGCCGGCGATCCAGTCGACGTCCACGGGGGCGCCGTTCGCGCGGATCGCCTTCGCGGCGGCGTCGGCCTGGCCGAGCGGGAAGAGGGAGTCGGTCTGGCCCTGGAGCAGGAGGGTCGGCACGTTGATGTGCGTCGCTACGGCCGAGGGTGAACGGGCTTCCAGGAGTGCGCGGGCCTGGGCATCCGGCTTTCCGGACTCGGCCACCCTGTCGTACATCTGGCACAGTGCGGGCTCGAACTTGGCGCAGCCGCCGCCGGAGTTGATGAAGATGCCGGCCCAGAGCTTCTTGAAGACGCCGTTCGGGAACAGGGCGTCCGCGAGGTTCCAGTACGTGATCGCCGGGGCGATCGCGTCGACCCGGTCGTCGTAGCCGGCGGCCAGGAGGGAGATCGCGCCTCCGTAGGAACCGCCCGCCATACCCACGCGCGGGTCGCCCGGCTTGTCGAGCTGGACGTCCGGTTGCTTCGCCAGCCAGTCGATCAGCTTCGATACGTCCTTGACCTCGCCGGACGGGTCGTTCAGGCCGATCTTGCCGGTGGACTTGCCGAAGCCTCGGGCGGACCAGGTGAGTACCGCGTAGCCGTCCCGGGCGAGGTCCTGGGCTTCTTTTCGTACGTCTTCTTTGTTGCCGCCGAAGCCGTGGGCCAGGAGGACGGCTGGGCGGCGGGTTGATCCGCCCGTTGTGAAGTACGAGGTGTCCAGGGTGACGCCGTCGATCGCCATCATCCGGTCCGACTGGTGGACCGGGGGTGTGGTGTCCGAGGCTGCGGCCGTCCAGGTGCCGGCGGCGGCGAGCACGACGACGGCTGCGGTGGCTGCTAGCCAGCGCCGGGGGTGTCGTAGTCGTCGTAGGCCTTGCAGCCCGGGCAGTCGAAGATCCATGCGTTCAACGGTACGGGGCGTCTCTGACAGTTGGGGCAGACCCTGGGGTGAACCGGGGGTTAGGTGTGTACCGCGCTTGGTGTACGGCTATGGGGGTGGGGGCTTCGGTTGAGTGCCGAGTGCGGGTGCCGTGGGGCTGGTCGCGCAGTTCCCCGCGCCCCTAGGGGACTCGCCCCTTCGGGGCCTCGTCCTCCTCGGGGAGGGAGATCAGCCAGCGGGTTTCTCTGCGCGGGCGTAGGTATAGGGCCCAGTACAGAGTCGCCGCCGTGACTAGCCCGCCCGTCCACAGCAAGTAGGTCGTCTCCTGCTGGGTGAGGATGTAGGCCAGGACTGCGATCAGCAGGATCGGCATGGCGGGCCATAGTGGCATGCGCCACGCGTGCGTGTGCCTGTGGGAACCGCGTCGGGAGAGTAGGGCGGCCACCGCGACCAGGAGGTACATGCCGGTCACCGAGACGCCTGTCACGCCGTACAACGTGTCGAGGTTGACGAAGCAGAGGATCGCGCCCGGGATGCCCACGGCGAGCGTGGCCACCCAAGGGGAGCCGAAGCGGCCGAGTTTGGAGAAGAGGGTGTTGACCGGGTCGGGCCAGGCCTTGTCGCGGGCCGAGGCGAAGAGGACCCGGGAGTTCTGGATGACCATGACGATGCCGGCGTTGATGATCGCGAGGGCCACGCAGAGGCTGACGAAGGTGCCCACCGCGGAGTTGGACCAGGCTGTCACCATCGTGCTGATGTCTCCGCCGGTCAGGGTCGAGAGGTCGTTCGCGCCCATCGTGATCGCCACCACCGGGACCAGGATGATCACCGTGGAGATCGCGAGGGTGGCCAAGACCGTGCGGGCCACGTTGCGGCGCGGGTTCTCCAGTTCTTCGGAGAGGTAGACCGCCGTCGAGAAGCCTTGCGTGACGAACAGGGCGATCGCCAGGCCCGAGACCACCAGCATCGCCGTCACCGTGTCCGTGTGGCCGCCCGTGCCCGCGACCTGCATCGACGTCAGGCTGCCCAGGCCTCGTTGGCTGTGGGTGAAGCCGAGCAGGGCCACGACTCCTGCCGCTATGACCTCCAGGACCAGGAAGACGCCCGTGATCCACGCGTTGGCGCGCAGGTCCAACAGGCCTGCCAGCGTGGCCAGGAGCATCACTCCGGCGCCGGTCATGGACGGGTTCAGGTGGGCGATCGGGGCCAGGTAGTCCGCCGTGCCCATCGCTATCACCGGCGGGACGATCATCACGACCAGGAGGGACAGGACGAAGACCAGCCAGCCCGCCAAGCGGCCCGCCAGCGTCGACACCATCGCGTACTCGCCGCCCGCGCTGGGGATGAGGGTGCCCAGCTCCGAGTAGCAGAACGCCACGGCGATGCAGAGGACGGAGCCGATCGCGATCGTGAGGGCGGTCGCGGTGCCGAGCGAACCGAACAGGTCGGGGACGACCACGAAGAGCGTGGAGGCCGGTGTCACGCAGGAGAGCGTGAGGAGCGTGCCGCCGACGATGCCGATGGAACGCTTCAGCTGCTGCGGACGCCCGGAGGTGTCCGGCGCCTCGGCTGTGGCTGCTCCGGCGGCTTCGGCGGTGGGGAGGGTGTCGGTCACGCGCTGATGGAACATTGACGGAAACCATCACGTCAATGGGTGTTCACCTACGGAATTCGTTGATCCAGTCCGGCTGTAGTGCCGTATTCGGTGCCCGGAGGCAGTGCCGGTCCCGGTTCGGCTCGGTACGGGAACCGCAGCCGTCGTAGCCGAAAAAATGGGGCCGTCCGCGATACGGACGGCCCCACTCGGTGCTGCTCGGTGTTGATCAGTGGTTGCGCGGGAAGCCCAGGTCCACGCCCGACGGGCCGTCCGCCGGGTCGGGCCAGCGGGTGGTGACGACCTTGCCGCGGGTGTAGAAGTGGGTGCCGTCGTTGCCGTAGATGTGGTGGTCCCCGAAGAGCGAGTCCTTCCAGCCGCCGAAGGAGTGGTAGCCCACGGGGACCGGGATCGGGACGTTGACGCCGACCATGCCGGCCTCGATCTCCAGCTGGAAGCGGCGGGCCGCGCCGCCGTCGCGGGTGAAGATCGCGGTGCCGTTGCCGAAGGGGGAGCTGTTGATCAGCGCCACGCCCTCGTCGTACGTGTCGACGCGCAGGACGCACAGGACCGGGCCGAAGATCTCGTCCTGGTACGCCTTCGCCGTCGTCGGCACCCTGTCGAGGAGCGAGATGCCGATCCAGTGGCCGTCCTCGAAGCCCTCGACCGTGTAGCCGGTGCCGTCGAGGACGACCTCCGCGCCTTCGGCCGCCGCGCCGGTGACGTAGGACGCCACCTTGTCGCGGTGGACGGCCGTGATGAGCGGGCCCATCTCGGAGGTGGGGTCGTTGCCGGGGCCGATCTTGATCTTCTCGGCGCGCTCGCGGATCTTCTCGACCAGCTCGTCGCCGATCGAACCGACGGCGACGACGGCCGAGATGGCCATGCAGCGCTCGCCGGCCGAGCCGTAGGCCGCGGACACGGCCGCGTCCGCCGCCGCGTCGAGGTCGGCGTCCGGGAGGACCAGCATGTGGTTCTTGGCGCCGCCCAGAGCCTGGACCCGCTTGTGGTTCGCCGAGGCGGTGGTGTGGATGTAGCGGGCGATCGGGGTCGAGCCTACGAAGGAGACCGCCTTGACGTCCGGGTGCTCCAGGAGGCGGTCCACGGCCACCTTGTCGCCGTTGACGACGTTGAAGACGCCGTCGGGGAGGCCTGCCTCCGCGAGCAGTTCGGCGATCTTCAGGGACGCCGACGGGTCCTTCTCGGACGGCTTGAGGACGAAGGTGTTGCCGGTCGCGATGGCGATCGGGAACATCCACATCGGCACCATCGCCGGGAAGTTGAACGGCGTGATGCCCGCGACGACGCCCAGCGGCTGACGGATCGACGAGACGTCGACGCGGCTGGCGACCTCCGTCGACAGCTCGCCCTTCAGCTGCACGGTGATCCCGCACGCCAGGTCGACGATCTCCAGGCCGCGCGCGACCTCGCCCAGCGCGTCGCTGTGCACCTTGCCGTGCTCGGCGGTGATCAGCTCGGCGATCGCGTCGCGGTTGGCGTCCAGCAGCGCGCGGAACTTGAACAGGATCGTGGTGCGCTTGGCGAGGGACGAGGTACCCCAGGTCGCGTACGCGTCCTTGGCGGCGGCGACCGCCGCGTCGACCTCCTCCACGGTCGCGAAGGCGACCTTGGTGGTGACCGCGCCGGTCGCCGGGTCGGTGACCGGCCCGTACGTGCCCGACGCGCCTTCGACGGTCTTGCCGCCGATCCAGTGGTTGACGATCTTCGTCATGCCCAGATGCTCCTTCACAGATGGCGGCGTCGGGTGGAGACGTGCCGTTCGTACAGCTCACGTGCCTTGACCGCGGACGATCGGGTCGCGGTCGCGGCCACAGGTACATCCCACCAGGCCTGCGCGGGAGGCGCGCCCGACACTGTGTCTGCGGTTTCGGTCTCCACGTAGACACATGTGGGAGTGTCGGCCGCCCTCGCCACGGCGAGCGCCTCGCGCAGGTCGCTGACGGTCTTCGCGCGCAGCACGCGCATGCCGAGGCTGGCCGCGTTGGCGGCGAGGTCGACGGGCAGCGGGGCGCCGGTGTAGGTGCCGTCGTCCGCCTGGTGGCGGTAGGCCGTGCCGAAGCGCTCGCCGCCCACCGACTCCGACAGGCCGCCTATCGACGCGTACCCGTGGTTCTGTATCAGCAGCACCTTGATCGCGATGCCTTCTTGTACGGCCGTCACGATCTCCGTCGGCATCATCAGGTACGTGCCGTCGCCGACCAGCGCCCACACCGGCCGGTCCGGCGCGGCCAGCTTCACGCCGATCGCGGCCGGGATCTCGTAGCCCATGCAGGAGTAGCCGTACTCCAGGTGGTACTGGTCGAACGACCGCGTCCGCCACAGCTTGTGCAGATCGCCGGGGAGCGAACCGGCCGCGTTGACGATGATGTCCGACTCGTCGACGATCTCGTCCAGCGCGCCCAGCACTTGGGGCTGCGTCGGTCGTACGTCGGGTTCCTCGGCCTCGTAGCAGGCGTCGACGCGCTGCTCCCAACGCTCCTTGTCCTCGCGGTACTCGGCGATGTACGAGTCGGTGACCCGGTATGCGTTGTGGCCCAACTCCCCTGCCAGCGCGGCCAGTCCGCTGCGCGCGTCCGCGATCAGTGGCTGTCCGGCGAGCTTGTGGCCGTCGTAGGCACCGATGTTGAGGTTGAGGAAGCAGACGCCGGGGCGTTCGAAGAGGGTGTGGGAGCCGGTGGTGAAGTCGGTGTAGCGGGTGCCGACGCCGATCACCAGGTCGGCCAGGCGGGCGAGTTCGTCGGCGGTCGCGGTGCCGGTGTGGCCGATGCCGCCGACGTCCTGGGGGTGGTCGTGGTTCAGGGAGCCCTTGCCGGCCTGCGTGGAGGCGACGGGGATTCCGGTGGCCGCCGCGAACTCCGCGAGGACGGACTCCGCGCGGCTGTGGTGGACTCCGCCGCCCGCGATGATCAGGGGGCGCTCGGCCGCGCGAACTGCCCTTACGGCGTCGGCGAGTTCGGCCGGGTCGGCGGCGGGTCGCCTTACGTACCAGGTGCGTTCGGCGAAGAACTCGTCCGGCCAGTCGTACGCCTCGGCCTGGACATCCTGCGGGAGGGCGAGAGTTACGGCTCCGGTCTCGACGGGGTCGGCGAGCACGCGCATGGCGTTCAGGGCGGCGGGGATGAGCGCTTCCGGCCGGGTGATCCGGTCGAAGTACTTCGACACCGGGCGCAGGCAGTCGTTGACCGACACATCGCCCGCGTACGGGACTTCGAGCTGCTGGAGCACCGGGTCGGCGACGCGGGTGGCGAAGGTGTCGCCGGGGAGGAGCAGGACCGGGAGGTGGTTGATGGTGGCGAGGGCGGCGCCGGTGACGAGGTTGGTGGCGCCGGGGCCGATCGACGTCGTCACCGCGTGTGCCGCCAGGCGATTCGACTGACGCGCGTAGCCGACCGCCGCGTGGACCATGGACTGTTCGTTGCGGCCCTGGTGGTACGGCATGTCGTCGGCGTACTCGATGAGTGCCTGGCCGAGGCCGGCCACGTTGCCGTGGCCGAAGATGCCCCAGGTCGCGTCGATCAACCGCCGCCGTACGCCGTCGCGTTCGGTGTACTGGACGGACAGGAACCGTACGAGTGCCTGTGCGACCGTCAGCCTCGTCGTCGAGGTCATCGGTAACCACCTGTGCTTTCAACGTGGTCCGGGTGGAAGCAGATCCGCCACTCCCTCGTTCCACCCGGCCCCGCCATGACGTTCAGGCAGTACATGTCGTGACCCGGCTGGGCGATCGACGGGCCGTGCCGGCCATCGGGCACGAGCACGGCGTCGCCGGAGCGGACCTCCGCGAGGACGTCGGATCCGCCCTCACGGGAGGGGAATACGCGCTGATGGCCGAAACCGTTCGGGCCGTCGATCTCGAAGTAGTAGATCTCCTCCAACTCGGTTTCCTCGCCCGGCCGTTGTTCCCGGGAGACGAAGTCGCGGAGGCGGCGGAGGCAGGTGCCGTCGCCGCGTCGTTCCACCGGAACCTCCGGCGCGGGGCCGTAGCGAGCGGGGAGTCGTCGCTCGCACTTCGCTCCTGCCAGGGCGAAGCGGCCTCCCGCGCCGGAGGCGATCTTGGCCTGGGCGTCTCGGGGCACGTACGCGAAGTCGGTGACTCCGGCGAACACGCTTTCCCTGCCCAGGAGTTGGAACTCTTCGTCCGCAATTCGCACGGTACATCCACCGCTGAGCGGAAGCACGATCCACTCGCTGTCACCGGTGATGAAGTGGTGTGTCCCGCCCGGCTCCAGCTCGACGATCCGCAGACTGCCGCGGGTACAGCCGGCCCGCTCGGGGTCGATGTCCACGGCGTACTGCGCGTTGGCGGCGGAGCCCTTGGGGACGTACAGCTCAGGGACGTACGGCTGCTGCTCGACGGTCGTCATAAGGCGGCCCTCACAGCAGTCCCACGGCGGTGTCCACGGCGGCGGCGACGTCTCCGTCCGCCGGGTAGAGCAGCGAGCGGCCGACCACCAGGCCGCGCACGGTGGGGAGTTGGAGGGCGCCGCGCCACTTCTCGTAGGCGCCGTCCTGGTCGTCTCCGACCTCGCCCCCGAGGAGCACGGCGGGGAGGGTGGAGGTCTCCATGACCCGGGCCATGTCGTCCGGGTTCTCGGTGACGGGGAGCTTGAGCCAGGTGTAGGCCGAAGTGCCGCCCAGGCCCGAGGAGATGGCGATGGACTTGATGACGGCATCGGCGGAGAGGTCGTTCTTCAGCTTGCCCTCGTCCGTGCGGCGGCTGATGAACGGCTCGACGAACAGCGGGAGTCGACGCGCGGCCATGTCGTCGATGGCGCGGGCGGTGGACTCCAGGGTGGTGAGGGAGCCGGGGTCGTCGTAGTCGATGCGCAGGAGCAGCTTGCCCGCGTCGAAGTTGAGGCGCTCGATGTCCTCGGCGCGGTGGCCGGTGAAGCGGTCGTCGAGTTCGAAGCTCGCGCCCTGGAGGCCGCCGCGGTTCATCGAGCCCATGACGACCTTGCCTTCGAGGGCGCCGAGGAGGAGCAGGTCGTCCAGGATGTCGGCGGTCGCGAGGACGCCGTCGACACCGGGCCGGGACAGGGCGAGGCAGAGGCGTTCGAGCAGTTCGGCGCGGTTGGCCATGGCGAACTTGTGGTCGCCGACGCCGAGCGCGCCGCGGGCCGGGTGGTCGGCGGCGACGATCATCAGCCGGCCGGCGTCGTTGAGCAGCGGGCGCCGGACGCGCCGGGCGGCGGCCTCGGCGATCGCCTCGGGGTGGCGGGCGCGGACGCGGACGAGCTCGGAGATGTCGACGCGGGGGGCGGGGCCGCCCTCGTGACCGGAGGGGCGTGAGGGATCGGCGGGG
>NZ_JBXVPZ010000385.1:0-9547 GCF_057961495.1 Streptomyces sp. P5F9
GGGGAAACCCCCTCCCACCAGGGGCAGTTGCCCCCCCCCGCGGTCAGGGCTTCACACACGCGGGGGTGAACGACACGGGCAGTCCGGGCATCAGCGTCTTGCGCTCCTCGGGGCCAATCGCCGTGCGCAGACGGCAGATTCGGGTGAGCCGGTCGCCGAGGTCGAGGTCCCACAGGCGTACGGTCCCGTCGTTGCTGCTGCTCGCCAGCGTCCGGCCGTCGGGCGCAAACGCGACGCCCCACACCGCGTTCGTGTGCCCGGTGAGCGTGGCCCACGGCCGCCGTCCGGCCATGTCCCAGAGCCGTACCGTACGGTCGCTGCCGCTGCTCGCGAGGAGGTGGCCGTCCGGCGAGAAGGCGATGCCGCGCACGGATCCGGTGTGGCCGGTGAGGGAGGCCTCGAAGCGGCGGTGGCGGACGTCCCACAGGCGGACGGTGCCGTCGTTGCTGCTGCTCGCGAGGGTCCGGCCGTCGGGGCTGAAGGCCACGCCTCTCACCGCTCCGGTGTGGCCCGTCAGGGTGGCGAGGGCGCGGTGGGTCGCCGTGTCCCAGAGGCGGACGGTCAGGTCGTCGCCCGCGCTGGCGAGGGTGCGACCGTCGGGACTGTAGGTGACATCGTTGGCGGAGTCCAAGAAGCCGTTGAGGACAGCGAGTTGGCGGTGGCTGTGGACGTCCCAGATGCGGACCGTGCGGTCGGCGCCCGCGGAGGCGAGGGTGCGGCCGTCGGGCGCGAACGCTGCCGAGAAGACGTCCCCGGTGTGGCCGGTGAGGGTCGCGAGCGCACGGTGCGAGCGGACGTCCCACAGCCGGATCGTGCCGTCCGAGCCCGCCGACGCGAGAGTGCGGCCGTCCGGCGAGAACGCCACCGAGAACACGCTCTCGCGGTGGCCCCGGAACGTCGCCACGGCCCGGTGCCGGGCCACGTCCCACAGCCGTACGGTGTGGTCCGCCTCGGCGGTCGCCAGGAGCGTTCCATCCGGGCTGTACGCGGCCTGCGAGACCTCGGTGAACGGCCGGGCCGTGAGCACCGGGCCGCGCAGGTCCCACAGCACCACCGACTGGTCGAAGCCGCCGGTGGCGAGGGTCGTGCCGGTGGAGTTCACGGCGACGGACATCACGTAGTCGGTGTGCCCGGCGAGGATCGCGGCCGGCCGTCCCGTGCGCACGTCCCACAGCCGGGTCGTGCCGTCGCCGCCCGCGCTGACGACCGTGCCGCCGTCTGGTGTGTAGGCGACGGCGTTGATGTCGTCGCTGTGTCCGGTCAGCGTCGCCGTGGACCGGTCCGAGGCCACGTCCCACAGGCGTACGGTCCGGTCGACGCCCCCGGAGGCCACGCTCCGCCCGTCCGGCGAGAACGCCACCCCGAGCACTTCGTCCGTGTGCCCCTTGAGCACGGCGAGGGACCGTTCCCGGTCGGTGTCCCACAGGCGTACGGTCCGGTCGGAGCCGCCCGAGGCCAGGGTCCTGCCGTCCGGGGCGTAGGCCAGCGTGTTGACCCGGCCGGTGTGCCCGAGGAGCCGTACCTCGGTGGGCTTGTCGCCTGCGATGTCCCAGAGTTGGACCGTTCCATCGTCACCGGCGACCGCGAGGGTACGGCCGCGGGGGTCGAAGGCGAGAGCGCGGGCGCCGGTGGTGCTCGCGGGCAGCAGGGCCCGCACCCGGTGGTCGGCGGTGCCCCAGATCCGTACCGGCCCGTCGCTGGACGTCGCCGCCAGCGCGGCCCCGTCGGGGCTGAAGCCGACCGACCGGACCCGTCCGGGGAGGGTGAGCGTGGCGGTCGTACGGTGATCGCTGGTGCGGCGCAGTTGTACGGTGCCGGACGCGCCGGCCGTCGCGAGGAGCCTGCCGTTCGGTGCGAAGGCGACGGCGTTGACCGGGCCGTGGTGGCCGACGAGGCGGGCGGTGAAGGCCTGGGCCTGGGTGCTGAGCAGGGCGCCGCGGGCCTCGGGGGTGTGGTCGGCGCGGTAGGCCTCCTCGGCTAGGAGCATCGAGGCCTCGGGCTGGCTGCCGGCCAGGGAGGTGGACTGCACGGCGAGGGCCTGGGAGCGGGCGACGCGCTCCTGGTCGAGGGCGCTCGCGCGCTGCTGGTAGGCGAGGCCGCCGGCGGTCACCGCGAGGCCGAGCAGGACGGCAAGGGTCGCGAACAGTGCCTGGCGGAACCGGATCTGACGCCTCGCCAGATGCTGACGCGCGTCCTCCTCCGCCTGACTGGCTTGCAGGAAGGCCTCTTCGCGGGGGCCGAGGCGGCTGCGGCCGTCGAGTTCGTCGGCCCAGGCGCGGACCGTGTCGAGGCGGGTGCCGCGGTAGAGGGCGGAGGGGTCGCGGTCCTCGCGCTCCCATTCGGCGGCGGCGTGGGCGAGTTGCTGGTGGATGAGGAGTCCGGCGCGGTCGGCGTGGATCCAGTCGCGCAGTCGGGGCCAGGCGTGCAGCAGGGCCTCGTGGGTGATCTCGACGGTGTCGCGGTCCACGGTGATCAGCCGGGCCCGGACGAAGACGTCGAGGGCGGCCGACGCGGCGTCCGCGTCGGCGAGTTGTTCCATCAGGGCGCTGCGGCTGGCGCGGCGCCGGGTCGCGACGGTCCCCTCGTCGGACACGTGGACGAGCCGGGACAGGACGCGCCGGATGGTCTTCTGCTCGGCCGGGTACAGCTGGGCGAACACGGTCTCGGCAGTGCGGGCGATGGCGCCCTGGATGCCGCCGGTGCGCTCGTACCCCGCCACGGTGAGGGTGGTGCCCTCGCGCTGCTGCCAGGTCGCGAGGAGGGCGTGGGAGACGAGGGGCAGGGCGCCGGACGGGGTGTCGTCGGGGGTGTTGGAACGGTCCACGGTGCCTGGTTCGTCGCGCAGGCCGGCGTCGCGCAGGAGGAGAGGGACGAGGCCGGGTTCGAGGGTGACGCCGGCGAGTTCGGCGGGGCGGGTGATGGATGCGCGCAGTTCCGCCACGGACATGGGGAGCAGGACGAACAGTCCGTCGGTCAACACCGGGGCGAGTTCCGGGAGTTCGAGGCAGCGGCCGGTGAAGTCGGCGCGGACGCCGAGCACGACGACGGCGGGGTCAGGGTCGGTGGACAGCGCCCACAGGACCCGTACGAAGGCCCGTCTCTCGCTCTCGTCGGAGCAGAGGGTGAAGAGTTCCTCGAACTGGTCGACCAGCAGCACCGGCAGGTCCGGCGGCGGGCGGCGGCCGTCGGGGCCGGGCGGGGCGCCCTCCGAGCGGGCGCGGACCACTTCCAGTAACGCCTCGGGGCGGTCGGTCAACTCCTGGGCGGTGAGGTCGAGATCGCTGCCGAGGACCTTCGCCGTACGTTCGAGGAGTTCGTCCAGCGGATGGGCGCTGGGCGTGAGTGCGACGACCGGCCAGCGCTCGGCGCCGGGCATCGGGAAGCCGCCGGGGCGGCGTAACGCCGGTACGAGACCGGCGTTCAGGAGCGAGGACTTGCCGGCGCCGGACGGGGCGACGAGCAACAGCGGTCCGCCGCCGACGCGTTGGAAGACCCGCTCGACGAGTGCGGCCGTGGCCCGCTCCCGGCCGAAGAACCAGGCCGCGTCCTGCGGGGTGAACGCCGCCAGTCCGCGATACGGACAGGCGGGCGTAGCGGTGTCGGTGGACGCCCCGGCACCGCGCTCGGCCGAGCCGGTCTCGCTCACCAGCCGGAGCAACTCGCCGTCGGCGCGCAGGATGTGGTCGCACTGGCGGGCGACATCCACGGTCGCCCGCTTGACGCCCGTCTCGATCTTGCTGAGATAGCCCTTGCTGTAGTGCGTCTGACGTGCGAGATCGGCCAGCGACAGTCCGCGCTCCCGGCGCAGCCGTCTCAGCTGGGCGGGAAAGGACGGCATGGCCTGTGCGGTGCTTCCCGGTTGGTCGGACCGGTCCACGCCCGCGTCGTCGTACTGCTGATCCCCCAAGGCATCCCCCTGGCACTGGCCTGTCCGGATCGTGGGACGGCGGATGCCCAGGTTACTGCGGGGGTCGGACAGGGAGAGAGGAGTTCACCCGGAGTGGCGAAAACGGGACTGCCGGGACCGGTTGGACCGATCCCGGCAGCGCTCCCCCGTGGCGGGAGATCCCGCTACGGCCTGTTGAGGGTGATGGAGTTGATGGGGGTGAAGTTGAGTTTGTAGGCCCAGTCCTGGGCGATCGTCAGGGTGCAGTTCGTGCCGTTGTAGCCGTTGCACACGCTCGCGGTCGCGCCGCCGGTCTGGTTGTTGAGGATCCAGTGGTCGCCCAACTGATTGCTGAGGTTGTGGGCGCCGTAGCTGTAGTACACGTTGGTCGGGTGCGGGTTGGCGTCCGGGTCCACTCCCTGGCCGTAGATGCAGACCGCCCCGGACGGGCAGCCGTCCCAGGGTGTCCCGTCGGCGGGCTTGGCCTGGGCCGCCCCGCTCATCGCCACCACAGCGATGGCCGCGGTCGCGAACGCGGCGGCGGCACTCACCATCTTGCGCATGTTTCCCCCTAGTGGGTCTCCTGCGTCGTCGCAGGCCGTGCTTCGTGCTGACGGGGATCAGCCTGTCCCGGGGGAGTTACGAGGTCGACGGGTTTCCTGTTGCCCGTCGGGGTGACGTGCGGGAAACCCAGTGTGATCAGGGGGTTTGTGGATCAGCGGTCAACCTGCGCGTCGCTCGGCCGGCCTCCGTGGACCGAGCCCAAGTCGCTTCAGCGCGTACTTGTCGAGCCGGCTCAACGGGCCGTTGAGGGGCGGGGTATGCACGGAAAATTCGCCGGCCGCCGGCGACCCGCTCAGGGTCATCACCACCAGGACGATCAGGCCGGCGAACTCGTCGCGGCGTCGAGGTTCATGGCCGAGGTGAGCAGTTCGTGGCCGACGCCTTCGGAGGAGGCGATGAACTCGCCGGCGATGACGCCGAGGATCGCGAGGGGGCCGCCGGTCTTGAGAGCGGCGAAGAAGAAGGGGGCGACGAGGGTGGGGATCGTGACGTGGCCGAGGACGTGGTGGCGGCGGCCGCCCATCACCAGGACGATCTCGACGAGTTCGCGTTCTCGCAGGCGCAGGCGCAGGCCGAGGTAGACGTTGCAGAAGACGACGAAGGACAGACCCGTGACGGCGATGTTGATCTTCGACCAGGGGTCCCAGAACCCGGCCCGCGAGCAGGAAGGAGCCCCGCAGGAGGCCCATCACGGTGCCGAGGACCACGCCGATGGCGAATCCGGCCGGCACCTCGATCGACGTCACCCTGATGTCGGTCCACCCGGAGAAGGAGCCGAGCAGATTCCACAGGGCGTGCGACGCGTCGGTGGGCTTGCTGACCGCGTACTCCGGGAGGACCGGTCCAATCATCACCTGCCAGAGGACCAGGCAGAGCGCGATCACCGCGAGACGCAAGGCCACCACGGTGGCCGTGCCCCGCCAACGGTCGTTCTTCCTGCGGCGTCGTTCGGTCGCGACCGCGACCTCGGCCGTGCTCTCGGGCGTGCCGGTGGCAGCCGCCATCGTCTGCTCCCTCCGCTTTCTCGCCGGCCGTGTCATGGCAGGTACTTGTTGGTCCAGTCGCTCGTGGTGACCTTGGCTCCGTCGGGGAGCGCGCCTATCGCGTCGATGAAGGCCGTCGTGGTGTTCCAAGTGGCGGCGTCCATCGAGGACTTGGCCGGCCAGTCGACCTGTTCGAGGCTGCCTTCGAGGACCTCGGCCGGTACGCCGGGCAGTGCCTTCCGCGCGACGGCCAGCACGGTCTTGTCCTGCTTGTCGGCGAGGTGGGTCCGCATGTAGGCGGTGCCCTGCTGGACGGCCGTGACGAACTTCTTCGCAATGTCGGCGTGCCCGCTCGCGTAGCTCTTCTGGGCCACGACGAACTGGCTGTATCCCGAGTGCGTGGCGTCCCATTCGGGCACGGTCAGAGGTGTTGCTACGACGATGCCGTCGCCGGAGTCCGCGATCTGCAGGGGCAGCGGTTCCGAGGTGACGAACCAGTCGATCTCGTGGTTGTTGAGCGCGGCCTTGTCGGCGACCGGGCTGGGCAGCGACACCCACTTCAGCTTGTCGGGGTCGACGCCGTGGGACTTGAGGAAGATGCCGGCCTCGGCCTTGGTGTTGGCCGAGCTGGCGCCCGCGGTGGAGTCGGCCAGGGCCTTGGCCACGTCGGCGGCCGGGGTGGCGGCGGTCAGGTCGTGGTCCTGGGCGAACTTCTTGCTGACGACGAGCCCGAGCGGGTTGCCGAGCCCGTCGGCGGCGAGCGCGGTCTCCGGGAGGCCCTTGGAGAGCGCGGTGACGAACCCGGTCGGGCTGTCGTGGAGGAACTGCACGGAGCCCGCCTGGAGGGCCGAGGGCCCGGTCGCGGCGGTCAGCGTCACGTACTTGATCTTGAGTCCCTGCTTGCGGAAGTAGCCGTTGGCGTCGGCCACTTTGAGGGGCAGGTCGAAGATGTTGCCGCCGGTGCCGACCGTCACGGTGGTGAGTCCGTCGGCGCTCGCCGGGGAGTCGCCGCCGCACGCGGTCAGCAGCGCCGTGCCGAGCGCCATGGCCGCCGCCAGCGCGACGGCGGTACGGGTGTCCGCGGTGCGTAGTCTCATGAGGTCTCCTGTCACCATGCCTGCTGCGTACGGAAGAAGCGCTTCCAGAAGTCGAGCCGGGCGGGCTCAGCGACCGGGACCGGTCCAAAGCCCTCGCCGACCTGCATGACCGTCGCCGAATCCGGCGTGTACGGCGGCCAGTTGGGCAGTCCGGGGCCGTTGGGGTCGCCGGTTGCGGTGAAGTTGGCCCAGTAGCCGGACATGGTCGCCGCGACGGCCCGGTCCTCGGCGGTCCACTCGGCGTCGTCCTGGTCGAGGTTGTCGAGGACGAAATCGATCTCGGAGCTGTGCGAGGCGCGCCGCGGGTCCTGCCCGCGCGCCGGGGAGCGGTGCGTCCAGAAGTACGTGTAGAGCGGGCGGTCCGCGTGTCTGGTCCAGTCCGTGCCCCAAAGGAACGTGGAAATACGGGCGTTGTCGCGTACGGCGGCGCTGTGGGCGCGCCCCGCCGCGTCGTCGTCGGCAGCCGGGTACAGCCTCAGGAACTCGTCGGCCATCCCACCGAACTTGCGGCGGGCCGCGGCCTCGTAGTCGTCGAGGGTGACGTGAACGGGGGGCATGCCCGGCCGCCAGGCCTTCTTGCCGGCCGCGCGGTAGGCGGCGAAGGTGCTCTCGGGGACGGCTCCGCTCTCGTCGCGATTGTTGCCGGCGAGGTAACCGACGTTGTTCTGGAGGCCTTTGGCGTACGTCTCGTCGTAGCCGGCGGGGAGCACCCAGCCGTCGACGACGGGCCGGAACAGCGGCGGCTTCGCCGAACTCCCGGTCTCCACCAGGGAGTCGACGGCCGCGTCCCCGTCGACGAGCTTCTGCCAGGGCAGCGACCGCAACCGTGCGAGCGAGGGCCCGCCTCGCTCCCCGGCATAGCGTGCGCCCGCGCGCTCGGCGTCGGGCAGGGTGCGGTACGACGTCGCCAGGTACCGGAGTTCGGGGTCGCGCGCGTGGCGGGCGTGGCTCTGGGCGACGGCGCGCTGGAAGAGGCCCTGCGCAAGCGTGGACATGGCCAGGAAGTTGACGGCTCCGGCTCCGGCGGACTGTCCGGCGATGGTGACGCGGCCGGGGTCGCCGCCGAAGTTGGTGATGTTGTCGCGGACCCAGCGCAGGACGGCGACGCAGTCGAGGAGGCCGTAGTTGCCGGAGGCGTGGTGGCCGGACTCGGCGCTGAGTTCGGGGGTGGCGAGGAAACCGAAGGCGCCCAGGCGGTAGTTGAAGGTGACGACGACGAGACCTTTGCGGGCGAGGGCCTCGCCGTCGTAGCGGGGGCTCGCGCCGGTGCCGACACGGAAGCCGCCGCCGTAGATCCAGACCAGGACCGGGCGGCGCTCCTCGGTGGAGGTTGCACCGGTCCAGATGTTGAGGTTGAGGCAGTCCTCGCTCATCGGGAGGTCGATGCCGGCGACCTCGCTGTTGGGGGCCTGCGGGCACATCGGGCCGAAGGCGCCGACCGCGCGTACACCGGGCCAGGTCGGCGGGGGCTGGGGCGGGCGCCAGCGCAACTCCCCCACCGGGGGTGCCGCGTAGGGGATGCCGCGGAACACGGTGAGCGCGTGGTCGCGGCCCGGTATGCCCTCCACCAGCCCTGCTTCGGTTTCCACTGGGTGGCGCATGAAGAACCTCTCTCGTGTGCGGCGATTGTTCGGTCAGTCGGTGGCGTGGGCGGGGCCGTCTCGGTCCGAGCGCAGCAGGAGTGCCTGTCGGGCCGAGGCCACGTGATG
This sequence comes from Streptomyces sp. P5F9, assembly GCF_057961495.1. NCBI lineage: Bacteria > Bacillati > Actinomycetota > Actinomycetes > Kitasatosporales > Streptomycetaceae > Streptomyces > Streptomyces sp. P5F9. The sequence continues at coordinate 8,240 of NZ_JBXVPZ010000385.1, forward strand.
GCGCATCGCGGCGACGGCCGCCTCGGGGTTGCGGGTGATGATGGCGAGGAGGATCGCCTGGTGCTCCTCCAGCGAACCGGCGCGCGGGTGGGGCGCGGAGAGGTTGCGGTACTGGCGCATGACGAGCGGGTAGAGCAGTGTGTCGTAGGCCTTGGCGAGGGTCTGCTGGTGTGCGGCCTGTTTGACCTGCTGGTGGAAGAGGCGGTTGCCGCGCGAGTACGCGGCCTGGTCGCCGCGCGCCTTGCAGTCCTCCATCTCCTGGAGGGTGGCGCGGAGTTGGGCGATCTCCTCGTCGGTGGCGCGTTCGGCGGCCTTCCCGGCGAGGGCGGACTCCAGCGTCTCGCGGGCCTCCAGGATGTCCGCGGCCTCCTCGACGGAGAAACTCCGGGTGCGGACACCGCGGTTGACCTCGCTGGTGACATAGCCCTCCTGGGTCAGCCGGACCAGTACCGCCCGCATGGTGCTGCGCGAGACGTTGAACATCCTGGTCAGGTCGGCCTCGGTGAGCCGGGTGCCCGGCTCGACGCTGCCCGACAGGAGCAGCGAGCGCAGTCCGTCGTAGGCCTGGCTGTGCCGGGTGGGCGACGTCCGGCCCGGATCCACGACGTCGTCGTAACCGCTGATGTCCACCTTGATCACCTGTGTGTTCTCGGAAGGGTTGCCGGCCGCTGATGTCGGCCGTCCCGGGAGTATGTCCCGTTCAGGCGCCGTCTTCGGTCAGCCCGGGGTACAGCCGTCGTGCCGTGCCGGCGAAGATCGCCTGCCGGGCGTCCGGCGGGAGTACGGCGAGGACGTCCTCGGCCAGGCGCAGTAGTTCGGGCAACGACTGCTCGGCGGCGGGCAGTTGGAGCCCCACGCAATCCGGTCGGCGCCGAACGCGGCCACGACGGGTTCGAGGAAGTCGGCCGCCGCGTCCCCAACGTCGTACAGCCGCTCCTGGTTGCGGTGGGTGAATTTCAGGAACAGGCGCGGATGCTGGGCGAGTTCGACGACATCGGCACCGGCGCGGGCGGGCGAGGCGGCGATGTCCGGGTAGCCGACATGATCGAGGAGGACCCGGACGTCCGGGAACCGCTCCAGCACCTGCCGGAGTTGCTTGGTCGCCGCCCCGAGCCGCATCTGCAGGCAGACGGCGATGTCCAACTCCCCGGCCCAGCAACGGAATTCGTATGTCTCGGGAGCGGCGACCCACACTCCCCCTGCTGGATGTCGATCGGGGCGCTCAGCATCACCGGCCGCGACTCGGTGCGGGTTTGGCAGAAGGCGCGCTGTACGGCGTCCTGGGCCTGGTCGGGCGGGGCGGCGACC
>NZ_JBXVPZ010000386.1:0-9543 GCF_057961495.1 Streptomyces sp. P5F9
GATCAGCACCAGCCCCACCAAGGTCCCCGCATACCCGCCGGTGGCGAGCGACGCGATCGACACCAGTCCCGCCGACATCAACACCATCCCCAGCGCGATGGAGACCGGCATCCCAAGCCGCTTCGTCCACTTCGCCGCCAACCCCGAGAAGTTGAGCGCGACGATCACCAGAGCGAGCGGCGCCGTACGGACACCCGCCTCCAACGGGCCGTAGCCGAGGACGAATTGGAGGTGCTGGGTGAGGAGGAACAGCGAGCCGGCCATGCCGAAGGTGATCAGGACGACCCCGGTTACCGCACCCGTGAAGCGGCGGTCGCGGAAGAAGTCCAGGTCGAGCATCGGGTACGGGACCCGGTTCTCCCAGTACGCGAAGGCGGCGAGGACGACGACAGCCACCGCCGCGGTCAACAGCACCCGGCCCGACGTCCACCCGTGCGCCGGCCCGGAGATGATCGCGTAGACGAGCGCGGCCATGCCGACCGTGGAGAGCAGGGCGCCGAGGAGGTCGGGGCGGTCGCCACGCGGGTTCTTGGACTCGGGGACCAGGACCACCGCCGCTACCAGCGCGAGTGCCGCGACCGGGATGTTGATCAGGAAGATCGCGCCCCACCAGAAGTGGTTCAGCATGAAGCCGCCGAGGAGCGGACCGGTCGCGAAGCCGAGGGCGTTGACCGCGGCCCAGATGCCGATCGCCCTCGGCTGTTCCTCGGGGGTGAAGATCTGCATCACCACGGCGAGCGTGGTCGTGATGAGCAGCGCGCCGCCCACGCCCATACCGGCCCGCGCGGCGATCAACTGCCCGGTGGACTGGGCGAGTCCGGCGACCAGCGAACCCACGCCGAACAGCACGAGACCCGCGATCAGCATCTTCTTACGGCCGTACCGGTCGGCCGCGCTGCCCGCGGTGAGCAGCAGGCCGGACTGGACCAGCGAGTACGCGTTGATCATCCACTGGATGTCGGCGGTGCCTGCGCCGAGTTCGCGGGTGAGCGAGGGGATCGCGACGTTCAGGACGGTGTTGTCGAGCAGCACGGTGAGCTGGGCGAGGCAGATGACTCCGAGGACGATCCAGCGCTGGGGGTGGCCCTGAAGGCCCTGGGGGTGTGGGGAAGTCGGCATGCTGTACACCGTAGAACAGTTCCTATACGGCGTACAACGGAGTTATGGCGGACGTGAAGAGGGGCGGTGACCGTGTGGTCACCGCCCCTGCTCAGTGGAGAACCGTCAGCCGGGTGTCAGCTGCTCGTCTTCTGCGTCAGGTCGTAGAAGGTGGCCGAACCGACCGTCACCTTCTTGTAGTTCTTCTCGACCCACGAGGAGATCTGCGAGGAGCTGCCCGTGCTGCTGCCGCCCATTCCGGTGCCGCCCGAGATGAAGTAGTGGATCTTGCCGTCCGCCACGTACTTCTGGAACTGGGCCAGCGTCGGCGACGGGTCGGTGCCGTTGAAGCCGCCGATCGCCATCACCGGGTCACCGGTGGCGAGTTGGTAGCTCGCCGCGTTCTGGGAGCCGATGGAGGCGGCGACCCAGGTGTACTTGCTCGCGTCCGTCGACAGCAGCTTCTTGGCCGCGGAGGTGACCGTCGCGCCGTTGAGCAGGCCGCCGACGCCACCGCCGCCCATGCCACCGCCGTCGCCGGTCTGGCCGCCGAAGCCGCCACCCTGGTTCTGGGTGCCGGTGCCGCCGCCGGGCGCCGTACCGGTACCGCCACCGGGCATCGTGCCCGTGCCGCCGCCGGGGAAGCCGCCGCCCTGGTTCTGGGTGGTGCCGCCACCCTGCTGGCCGGGCATGGTGCCCGTGCCGCCGGTGCGGTTGCCGCCGCCGAAGCCGCCGCGACCGCCGCCCGGACCGCCGCCACCACCCATCATGCTCGCACCGGCCGGACCGGCCGTCGGGATGGAGCCGGTGTGCGCCGAGTTGACCGTCGACATGGTGTACGCCGCCGGGCCGGCCAGGCCTGCCACGATGCTCAAGCCGACTGCCGCGAGGGCGAGTTGGCGGCCGATCTTCGCGACGAAGATCAGGCCGAGCGCACCGGCCAGCGAGCCGAGGAGGACCAGCCACTTCAGCCAGGGCAGGTAGTCGGGGGTGCGGTTGAGGAGGACGTAACCCCACACGCCGGCCGCAACTACCGCTGCCGCGAGGGTGATCGACGCCCAGATCTCGCCGCGCTTCTCCCAGAGGGAACCCGCGCCGATGCCGATGACGGCGGCCATGTAAGGGGCCAGCGCGATCGTGTAGTACTGGTGGAAGATGCCGGCCATGTAGCTGAAGACGACCAGGGTCGTCACCAGCGAGCCGCCCCACACGAGCATCGAACTGCGCCTGACCGACGTGCGGTTGAGCTTCCGCGTGGCCACCAGGCCCGCGACGAGGAGGATCAGCGCGGTGGGCAGCAGCCAGGAGATCTGGCTGCCGATCTCGGAGTTGAACATCCGGCTCCAGCCCGTGGCACCCCACTGGCCGGTACCGCCGCCGCCACCGCCGCCTCCGACGCTGCCGGTCTCGTCGCCGCTGAGGCGGCCGAACCCGTTGTAGCCGAAGGTCAGTTCAAGGAAGCTGTTGTTCTGCGAGCCGCCGATGTAGGGGCGCGAGGACGCCGGCCACAGCTCGACGAGCGCGACCCACCAGCCGGCCGCGACGACCAACGCGCCGGTGGCCAGGCCCAGTTGGGCGAACCTCTTCTTCACGCTCACCGGTGCGCAGACCGCGTAGACGATGGCCAGCGGCGGCAGGATCAGGAAGGCCTGGAGGGTCTTCGACAGGAACGCGAAGCCGATCGCGACTCCGGCCCACACCAGCCACTTGGTACGGCCGTCCTCCAGGGCCCGGACGACGAGGTAGCAGGCGGCGGCCATCAGCAACGCCAGTGCCGCGTCAGGGTTGTTGAAGCGGAACATCAGCGCGGCGACCGGGGTGAGCGCCAGCACGGCGCCCGCGATCAGACCGGCCTGGGGGCTGTGCCGACGCCGTACCGCCGCGTAGACGACCGCGACCGTGCCGACGCCCATGAGGACCTCGGGGACCAGGATCGCCCACGAGTTGAGGCCGAAGATGCGGACCGAGATCTCCATCGGCCACAGGAACGCCGAGGGCTTGTCGACCGTGATCGCGTTGCCCGCGTCGAGCGAGCCGAACAGGAACGCCTTCCAGCTCTTGCTGCCGGCCTGAACCGCCGCCGAGTAGAAGGAGTTGGAGTAGCCGGACGCGCTCAGGTTGTAGAGGTAGAGCAGCGCCGTCGCCAGCAGCATGCCCCAGAACGCGGGGCGCGCCCAGCGCGGGTCCTCGGGCCGGCCGCGCCACAGCCGCCGTCCGAGCGGCTGCTTGGGCTCACCGGACTGAGGGGCCAGGGTGTCCGCGGGCGCCACCGGCTCGTGTACGGCCGTGTCTCTGCCGGTGTCGCTGTCACCGGTAGGCGGCCCCCAGGACGAGGGGCTGCCTCCTCCCGGGTAGGTCGTCTGATCGGTGTCGGTGGTCATCGGGGGTCCCTCGGATCGGTGTCGTGGGGACGCACCGGCTGCAACTGCATCGTCGCGTCCCTCCAGGTGCCGTCCGCGGCTTCACCGGCGCGGAACTGGGTGGTGTTCGGGGTGGTGTCGTACGCACTCTGCTGCGGCTGCGGCTGACGCTGGGGCAGCGGGGCGTACGAACCGGAGTACTGCGGGTTCTGCGGGTTCTGGGGGTGGTGCGGCGCCGTCGAATAGGTCGGCGACGAAGGGGAGTTGAGGGCTACGACCGTCGACTCCTCGGCGCTGTCGCCGCGGTCCGGGAACACCCAGGCGCGGAAGAGCAGGAAGCGGAGGACGGTCGCCGCGAGGTTGGCGGCCACCAGGACCGCCAGTTCGGTGGAGTGCGCCGGGTTGCTGCTGGCCGCGTTCAGCGCGGCGAGCGAGCCACTGGTCAGCGCGAGGCCGATGGCGAAGACGACGAGGCCCTGCGCCTGGTGGCGGACGGCGCCGCCCCGGCCGCGGACCCCGAAGGTCAGCCGGCGGTTCGCGGCGGTGTTGGCGACCGCCGAGACCAGCAGGGCGAGCGCGTTGGCGACCTGGGAGCCGCCGAACTGCCGGAAGAGGCTGTAGAGGACCAGGTAGAAGAGGGTGGAGAGACCGCCGACCACGCAGAACCCGACGAGCTGGCGGGCCAGCCCCTTGGGCACGTCCTGGATGTCGCGGTCGCGGGGGTCGTCGCCGAAGGGCCGCGTGACGCGGTCGAGCGGCAGCGAACCGGAGGCCAGGGCCTTGCCCACGCGCCACACTCCCTTCAGGTCCTCGGTCGCCGTCCTGACGATGTGGACGGTCGAGTTCGGGTCGTCGACCCAGTCGACCGGCACCTCGTGGATACGGAGTCCGGCACGCTCGGCCAGCACCAGCATCTCGGTGTCGAAGAACCAGCCGGTGTCCTCGACGAGCGGCAGCAGCGCCTGGGCCACATCACGCCGGATCGCCTTGAATCCGCACTGGGCGTCCGAGAAGCGGGCCTGGAGCGAGCCGCGCAGGATCAGGTTGTAGGTCCGGCTGATGAACTCGCGCTTGGCGCCACGCACGACACGCGACGAGCGGGCCAGCCGGGAACCGATCGCCAGGTCGGAGTGACCCGAGATCAGCGGCGCCACCAGGGGGAGCAGCGCGTTGAGGTCGGTGGAGAGATCCACGTCCATGTAGGCGAGGATCGGGGCGTCCGAGGCGGACCAGACGGTGCGCAGTGCCCGACCGCGCCCCTTCTGCTCCAGCCGGAACGACTTGACCTCGGGGATCTCCGACTCCAGCCGCGCGGCCACCTGAGGGGTGGTGTCGATCGACGCGTTGTCCGCGATGGTGATGCGGAACGCGTACGGGAACGTGCGCTTGAGGTGCTCGTGCAGTCTGAGCACACATGGCTGGAGGTCCTTCTCCTCGTTGTAGACGGGGATCACTACGTCCAGGACAGGCGTACCGGCGTCTCCGGCCGGGAGGTGCTCCCGCGCCGGCAGGGTGCCGGGAGAAGAGTCGGTTCGCATGCCCCGACTCTCCTCAAGCGCCCTGTTGCACCCATGTGGTGGCACTGTGCTGTGCCTGTGAGTGCGATTGCCAATTCGTTTCGGGGGCGGGCGCGGGCACAGCGGGTGCGAGCGCGGGCAGATGCACGGTGAACACAGTGCGTCCGGGAACGCTGTCCACGGTGACGGCTCCGCCGTGCGCGGTCGCGACCGCCTGCACGATGGCGAGGCCCAGTCCGGTCGATCCCGTGGAGCGGGAACGTGCCGAGTCGCCGCGCGCGAACCGCTCGAAGACATGCGGCAGCAAATCGGGCGGGATGCCCTGGCCGTTGTCCTCCACATCCACACACATCCACGGCCCGCGCCGCTGTACGCGTGCGGTGATCGTCGTACCGGGCGGTGTGTGCTTGCGGGCGTTGCCCAGCAGGTTGATCAGTACCTGCTGGATACGGGCCGCGTCCGCGGACACGAGGGCCGGTTCGTCGGGCAGGTCGAGCCGCCAGTTGTGGTCCATGCCGGCCGCGCGCGAGTCGCTGATGGTGTCCACGACGAGCGGGATGAGGTCGGTCTGGTCGAACTGCAACGGTCTGCCCGCGTCGAGCCGGGCCAGGAGGAGCAGATCCTCCACGAGCAGGGTCATGCGCCCGGCCTCGGACTCGATCCGGCCGAGGGCGTGCTTGGTGTCCGGGCCGGTCTGCTCACGCCCGCGCCGGGTCAGCTCGGCGTAACCACGGATGGAGGCGAGCGGTGTCCGCAGCTCATGGCTGGCGTCGGCCACGAACTGCCGTACCCGCATCTCGCTCTGCTGTCTCGCGTGCAGGGCGCCGTGGACGTGGTCGAGCATCCGGTTGAGCGCGGCACCGACCTGGCCGACCTCGGTGTGCGGGTCGGTCTCGGACTCGGGGACACGTTCGTTGAGGGTGACCTCCCCGGTGTGGAGGGGGAGTTCGGAGACGCGGGTGGCGGTGGAGGCCACGCGGCGCAGGGGGCGGGTGGCGACGCCGACGAGGACGTAGCCGGCGATGGCGGCGGCGACGAGGCCGGCGCCGGTGACGCTGAGCTCGACGAGGATGAGGGTGTTGATGGTGTTGTCGGTGTCCGCGGTGGGGATGGCGACGTAATAGTTGCCGTTGGTACCGCCGACGTACTTGACGATGTAACCGCCCATCCCGGCGATCTCCACGGTGTGGATCTTGCCATCCTGGGACACGGTGTTGAGCGAGGTGCGGGCGGCCGTAGTCAGGCTGTTGGCGTTCATCCCACTGATGTCGGTGCTCTCGTCCGACTTCTCGCCATACTTGGCGTCGGTGATGGTGCCGTTCCGGACCTGGGCGACGACCGTGCGCTCAGGCTGCGGACCGTGCCTGACGAACTCTGTGAGGTCCAGGGTCTGGCTGGCCTTCCCCTGATCCGAGCCTTTCTTGGCCGGGTCCCCGCCGAGCGGCCCGCCGAACCCGGCCGCGCGCCCGGCGACCTCGTTCAGCTTGTCGCCCAACTGGTCGTACAGATGCGAGCGCAGCGCCAGCGTCGTCACCGTACCGATCACCGCACACACCACCGCGATCAGCGTCACGGACGCGACGACGAGCCGGGTCCGCAGGGTGCGCGGCTTACCCGCTCGTTTCTTCTGCGCACGCGGCCGTCGTCGCCCGCTCATGACGCCGCGGGCTTGATCAGGTAACCGGCCCCACGCCGGGTGTGGATCATCGGCTCACGACCGGCGTCGATCTTGCGCCGCAGATACGAGATGTAGAGCTCGACCACATTGGCCTGCCCACCGAAGTCGTACGACCACACACGGTCGAGGATCTGCGCCTTGCTGAGCACACGCCGGGGATTACGCATGAGGAAGCGCAACAGCTCGAACTCGGTCGCGGTGAGGTGGATGCCCTCCCCGGCCCGCGACACCTCGTGGCTGTCCTCGTCGAGGGTGAGGTCACCCACGACGAGCACGGAGTCCGAGCGGCGGTCGGCGGCACCGGAGCGGCGGATCAGTCCGCGCAGCCGGGCGACGACCTCTTCGAGGCTGAAGGGCTTGGTGACGTAGTCGTCGCCGCCGGCGGTGAGCCCTGCGATACGGTCCTCGACGGCGTCCTTCGCCGTCAGGAACAGCACCGGGACGTCCGGCAGCTCTCTGCGCATCCGCCCGAGAACGGTCAGGCCGTCCATGTCCGGCAGCATCATGTCGAGGACGACTGCGTCGGGCCGGAACTCGCGCGCGGTCTGGATCGCGCCGGTCCCGTCACCCGCGCTACGGATCTGCCAGCCCTCGTATCGGAGGGCCATGGACAGCAGCTCGGTGATCGACAGCTCGTCGTCCACCACAAGCACTCGGACGGGGCTCCCGTCCGGCCTCAGCAGTTCGGTGCGCCCCTGGGGCGAGGTCGTGGTCATAGTGGACACCTTGTCGGGGTCCCCTAAGAACACGCTTTCCGGAGTCTGTGATTTTCCTGAGAAACTCACAGCCACCACTCAGGGAACGCCTTGGAACCGCTTGCCCAGCGCTCATCCAGCGGTCATGGAGCCGTGCAACCCTCCCGGACCCGCCCCGGTCTCCCCGGTATCTCCACTTTCTCCACGCATCACCCGTACCGGCCGGACTCTCAGCTCGTCCTCACCGTGCGAACAGCCGCGCCCCGTTGTCGTGGCAGACCGCGCGCAGCCAGTCGTCACCGAGGTCCAGCCGCTCCAGGGCGTGCAGTTGGTGCAGGTAGGGATAGGGGATGTTCGGGAAGTCGCTGCCCAGCAGCACGCGGTCGCCGAGGGCGGCGAGCCGGGGGAGCGCACCGGGCGGGAAGGGCGCGAGGCGTTCGCTGAAGTCCGTGAACGCCATCGTCGTGTCCAGCCGCACCTCTCCGTACCGCTCGGCCAGGTCCAGGAAGTCCTCGTACTCCGGCATCCCCATGTGCGCGACGACCAGCCGCAGCCGGGGGTGCCGGGCCAGCACCCGCCCGATCGGCTCGGGCCCGGTGTGCTTGCCGGGCGCGGGCCCCGACCCGCAGTGGACCACGACGGGCGTCCCCGCCTCGGCGAGCAACCCCCAAGCGGGATCGAGGAGTTCGTCGGCCGGATCGTAGGCCCCGACCTGTACATGCGCCTTGAACACCCGCGCGCCGGCATCGAGGGCCTGCTGGACGTAGTCCTCGACTCCCGGCTCCGGGAAGAGAGTCGAGGTGTGCAGACAGTCGGGCGTCCGCGCGGCGAAGCCGACGGCCCAGCCGTTCAGCCACTCGGCCATCCCGGGCTTGTGCGGGTAGAGCATGGCGGTGAAAGCACGTACTCCGAACTCCCTTATCAGCGCGACCCGTTCCGCTTCCTCCTGCCGGTAGGTGATCGGCCACTCCAGCGCCCCGCCGGTCGCCGGCCCGAGCGCGTCGAAGTAGTCCCAGACCTTGCGCAGCACACGCTCGGGCATGAAGTGGGTGTGCACGTCGATCAGCCCGGGCAGGCCCAGCCGCCGCCAGAACGCCTGGACTTCGACTGCTTCAGCCACTTCGACGGCTTAAGCCACTTCAGCCACTTCAGCCACTTCGGCGGCTTCCGCTGCTTCCGCTGCTTCCGCATCCATGTCTTGATCCTCCCTGTCGAACCGGGCCCTGCTCATCCACATGGAAGTCGGGCGTCCCCAGAAACACGTCTGCGGTCACCGGCCCATAGGCGATGTTGAAGGTGTCCAGCCAGTACGACCAGTCCCGCATGCCGGCCGCGCTGCTGAAGCGGTAACCGCCCGACGACCACCGCAGCCGCCCGACGACCCCAGTCACCTCACCCACCCCATCAGAACAACCCCTCCTGCACCCCCGGCACCTCCCGCCTGAACTCCCGTACCGGCACGGTGAATCCACCCGTCTCACCCCCGGAGGGACCCGCAGGGATCAGCTCCCACCCCGTCATCAGCCGTGTGTCCAGCACGACCACCCCCCGCCCGGTCGCGAGGTGGAGGTCCGGTCCCGCGGCCGCGACGACCTCCCCGCTCACCATCCCGCCCGCGACCAGCCCGCTCACCTCACCGACGAGGGCCGGGAGTCCCGCGAGGCCGAAGACGTCGACGTGGTCCACGGGTCGGTACGGCTCGCGGTGGAGCGACTCCGGCCATTCGCGCAGCGCGATGGCGCGGGCGTGCAGGTCGGCGATCTCGGCGGCCCGCTCCGCAGCCGACGTCGGCAACGCGGAACGGACGGCGCGCTTCTCGCCGTAGGGAATCCGGTCCGGGACCCGTAGGGCGGCGCGCAGCAGTTCCTCGGAGCGGCGGGCCGCCATCAGGGGGCCGAGGCCCAGCCAGCTGAAGCAGACGGCGCCCTGTTCAAGCAGGCGTGCGGAGCCGCGTTCTTCGGCGGTGATGCCGACCTTGAGCAGGCCGGGGCCGAACCAGGCCAGGTAGACGTGGTACGGCCGCGGGTCGTCCGCGATGGTGTCGGCGGCCACCGAGTGCGCCCGGTCCAGCCGCGCGCACTCCTCGCACCGCGCCCCCGTGCTCCGCTCCGGCACGGCGGCCCGCACCGGACAGGCGTTCCCCCGCGCTCCCACACATGTCCGCCCGCCCCCTTCCGCGACCTCGAAGGCCACCC